>JAFWCT010000014.1 GCA_017534385.1 Selenomonadaceae bacterium | reverse complement strand
GAGGCGGCAGTCAATACAGCTCATCAATTATCGCCGCCGGGCATTTTTTACACTATTGGAGCGTCGATTTTCTTTTTTAAGCTATTTGAATATGGAAAATTACCTGCGCGGCTAAAAAATTTTCTAAGTTTGCTGGGGAAGAACTCATATTTTGTATATTTAGCGCATCCGTTCGCGATTCATTATCTATTGCTCGTATTTAGCAGGTTAAATTTAGTTATGACGGCAATTAACGCGCTAATTTTCTATTTTTTAATCGTCGCGGTGACTTTAGGAATAAAAATTACGTTTCAGCGATTTTTTCAAGCAAACCGGCGATAAATTTGACTTGCGGCGCGACGGTATCGAGATGAAGTCGTTCGTTGGGGCTGTGAATGTGTTCGTTGGTGGTTCCGATTGCGATTATGTCTAGTGCGGGGTTTTTCTGGACAAAATGCCCCGTCTCCAATCCCACATGAACTATTTGGCGTTCGGGCTTGTAGCCGTTTTGCTCTGAGAAGACATTTTCGGCTAGCTTTAAAAGTTTGCTATCGGGATTAAACGTCCACGCGGGCGACGGCGTAGCAAACTTGCTCTCGAAGACGCAAAGTTGCGCCGCTTGCTTGAAGCCCTCGATAAACTCTTCAACAAGCTCATCGGCATTCCCACGCGGTAAAAGCTTAAGCTCAACAATGTTATCGTCCATGCGCACGACGCCCAGATTAGCCGACGCCATGACTTGTGCGGGGTTTTCGGGCGACATAAGATAAACGCCGCTATGAATCAGCTCAATAAAGTTCGTTAGCAAATCATAATCCTTGGCGTGCAAAACCTTATCGGGACGTTTGATGACCTTCGTCTCGATTTTTAAGTTGGGTTCGGTCGCGCCGTAAACTTTCCTAACCCGCCGCTCCATCTCAGCGCAAATGCTTTGAACTTCGGCCGGCTTTAAGTCCGTGGCAAAGACAAGCTCCGAGCTGTTAGGGATAACGTTAAAGGCACTGCCTCCGCTCCAACGCGACAATCTAATCTTGCCGCTCTTAGTTATCGCCCGCATGATTTGAAGCGCAAGTTTAAGGGCATTGACGCGCCCAGAGGAGATTTCCTCGCCCGAATGCCCGCCGCGCAGTCCGCCGATTGTTATCGTCATGTTCGTGCCAAGTTTGGTATCGGGTCGCACGTAATGAAGTTCGCGCCAAAAGGTCGCTTGAACACAACCTGCAGAGCCAACCACTAGCTCGCCGAACTTTTCCGAATCGCAATTAATCATAAAGCTCGCGTCGCTGACAAATCTCTTATCAAGGTTAAGTGCGCCGTTCATACTTTGTTCCTCGTCGGTCGTGAAGATTATCCTAAGGCGTCCGTGGTCGAAGGCGTCAAGGTTCTTAAGCAGATAAAGAATCCCCGCTATGCCAATGCCGTCGTCCGCACCAAGGCTCGTGCCCTCCGCCGTCAAAAACTTTTTATCACGCACCAACTTTATCGGGTCAACCGTCGGATTGAATGTGTAGCCTTCTTCAGCCACGCAAACCATATCCATATGCCCTTGCAAAATCGTCAGCGGCGAATCCTCTTTGCCGGGGCTAGCGGGCACGTCGGCGATTACGTTCTTAAATTTGTCCTGCACGACTTCAAAGCCACACGCCGTTAATAAGTCCTTCAAGAAGTTGCTAACTTGCTCCTCGTGCTTAGACGGGCGCGGGATTGCTGCTAGCTTTGCGAACTCGGCAAGCACGCCCTCTAAAATCTCCTCACTAGTTTTATTTAATAACGTTTCGTTCATCCTTACTCCACTCCGTTTAAATTGAACTGTCGATTTGTTTCATTAGTTAATTCGGGCTAATCGCCTAAAATCCTGCGTTGAGTTAAATTCGTTGCCGTGATAGAATTGGCGGACAAGAAAGGAGTTTCGATTTGGTAGCGCATGTTTTCGTTGACGCGGAGAATATCCCGCCCTACGTGACGTTCAAAGTTGTTGAGCACTTCGGCAAGGAGCACACGATAACAAAGGTTGACATCATCGGCAAGGAAGAGACGCTTGCCCATAAGTATCGCAACCTAGACGAGACGCTTTATCGCATACAGAATTGTTTTTACGGCAAGAACTCGGCGGACACGTGGCTTTGCTTAGAAATGGTGCGGGCGATTATCGACGAGCCGAACCTTGAACTGATAATCATCATTTCGAGCGACAAAGACTTCTTGCCCGCGATAAAGTTCGCCGTGGACTTCGACAAGAAAATTATCTTCGTGTCGGACGGCGCAAGCCATAGAAGATTAATCGAACAGTTGCAAAGGCTAAACCTTCCGTCGGAGGCTGTCGAACTTAAAGACTTCCACCTCAACTTTGACCCGCAACTTGAGCGGCTGTCCAAGTTCTTCCCTAGGCTTACTGAGGGCATGAAGAAATTTTTTATGAGCAATGCGGATAAGCTCCGGTTTATCTTCGTCAAGCGCGGGGAGGAGTTGTTTGAAATACCTTTCGTTGACGGCATGGGCTCGTATTATTTTGGGCGTGTCTGTCGCGAGCTGAATCTTTTAGAAGGCAAGCTAAAGAACTTCATCGAACAAAACTTTCTGAAGCTCAAGTGGGGTCGCGTCTACTTCATGACGGAGGAGGAGCTTGCTGAGCCGAAGCCTACCGAACGTTTGAAGGAATACTTCACAGCCCGCGCCGCCGACGTTAGGAAGATTCTTCTAAAGCACGGGGACAACGTTTCTGACCTTGACTTTGTGGACGGTATGCCGTTTGAACTCTTTGCCTACATGCTTAAGGACAATGACATTGCGGGCGACGCTATGGCGGCTAGGAAGGTTGCAAAGAAGAGTTTGCTAGCCGTGCGCGACGATAAAGTTTTCCTCATGACCGAGGACGAATTGGAGCATGCCTATTACAATGCCCTTGACGAGGTTGACAAGTATTTCTATGACCACGCGGCGGAGGTTCAACAGATTTTTATCAAGCACAATGACAAACTTGCGGAAGTGCCCTTCGTCAATGGAATGCCGCTTGCGATTTTCGGTAGGCACCTTCGCAAGGAAAAAATCATCGGGAAGGGAGCCTCACCCTCGAATACCGCCGTAAAGAGTCTGCTAGCCGTGCGCGACGATAAAGTTTTCCTCCTAACCGAGGACGAACTAGAGACGTTGCAAGAGCCGCCTGATAGCGTCGGAGAATATCTCACCACGAACGCGGCGGGCGTCCGCAAGATTAGTATTCAGCACAACGGACGAATTTTTGAAGTGCCCTTCGTGAATGGAATGCCGCTTGCGACTTTCCATAAGCTGTTGCTTGAACGGAAAATCATCGGCAGGAGCGCATCAATTACGAGAGTAGCATTGAGGAATTCGCTTGTCGTGCGCGATAACAAAGTTTTTATTCGGGAGGAGATTTGGCAATGAAGATTATCGAGCCGAGCGTTGAGCTAGTTGACGACTTCGACGCGGCGGCGATTATGCAAAAGATTGAGCGGGCGGGGCGCGTGTGCTACAAGTCCGAAGGCAACATCAAGGCTGACAGCGCGGAGAAATTCATTAGAGCAATCATCAAGCGCGGGCATGAGTCGGTTATCGAACACGCGACTGTTTCCTTTAAGATTATATGCGATCGCGGCGTAACCCATGAACTTGTTCGCCATAGGGTAGCCAGCTACTGTGTTACGGGTGATACTATTATTCCGTCGTATAATTCAAAGAAAAGACGCTCTGCCAAAAAGCGTACCATAGAAACTATTTACAAATGGTCTTTGACTCCCAAATGTCACGCGGCTTTTCAACAACTTGTCGTAAGAAGTTTTGATGAACAGACTCATTCTATTGTGCCGAACAAAATAAAAAACGTTTTCTTTAACGGAATAAAAGATGTCTTTGAAGTGATAACCGAAAGTGGCAGAAGTTTAAAATGTACCGATGGGCATCGATTTTTTACTGATGAGGGTTGGAAGACACTCGCCGAACTTAAGCCTGAAGATTTGATTTACGTAAATGGATTATTTTCGCTTGAAAATGAAGATTGGCTTCGGCACAATTATCTGACGTTAAATAAAACCCGTAAGCAACTGGCGGAAGAAATTGGCTGTTCTGAATCACGTTTATATAAGGCGTTTAAGAAATTCGGCATAACAAAACCTTTGTCAAATAGACCAAATAAGCATCCAGGGCACGGTATTAAAGGAATGTTTTCTGTAGAGCAACGAGCTGATATAAGTAAAAGAATGAGTGGCAAAGGTAATCATCGTTACTTGAAAAATAGAAATGACCTATCGGCAAGCGGTGCTTATAGAGAAAGTCATATAAAGTTTTCCGTTTGCGCAAAGACATGTGAATATTGCGGAGCCGAAGGAAATATCGAAATTCACCACATTGACAAAAATCCGAGAAACAACGAGGCGGGAAATATAAAATTTCTTTGCAGTAAATGTCATCATCTTTGGCACCGTCCTTACGCGATTGGAGCTTTTAAGGATAAAATTTTGAATATCAATTACGTCGGTCAAGAGAATGTTTATGATTTGGAAATGGCTTCGCCGTACCATAATTACATTGCCAATGGAATAATCGTTCACAATTCTCAAGAGAGTACTCGTTACTGCGATTACAGCGCGGGGAAGTTCGGCGGCGAGCTGACTTTTATTAAGCCGTGCTTCTGGTCTGACGACGACGAAAACTTTTTGCTGTGGAAGGCGACAATGGCTCAGCTTGAGAAAACTTATCTTGCAATGCGGGCGGCGGGTGCACGTCCTGAAGAGGCACGCTCAATCCTTCCCAACTCCCTCAAGACGGAAATCTTCGTGACGATGAATCTGCGCGAGCTAAGACATTTCCTAAAGCTAAGGACTGCAAAGGCGGCTCATCCACAGATGAGGGAAGTCGCGCTGAAGATTTATCAAATCCTCGTCGAGAAGTTGCCGGCAGTCTTCGACGACATCAAGCCTTGAAAAAATTTCGGCGGGGAAATATAATGCTTAAAAACTTTCGGAAGGGAGCGTTTGCAATGAAGATAACGATTGGTAGCGACCACGGCGCAGTTGACCTCAAGGAGGCAGTCAAGAGGGTCTTGGCGGAGTTCGACGGCGTGGAAGTCAAAGACGTTGGCACGTTCGGCACCGAGGCTGTTGACTATCCCGACATTGCCGAGAAGGTCTGCGCGGACGTTGTAAGCGGCGCGGCTGACAGGGGCATTGTCCTTTGCGGCACAGGCATTGGCATATCGATTGCGGCGAACAAGATTCACGGCATACGTTGTGCACTGTGTCATGATGAGTATATGGCGCAGATGAGTCGCGAACACAATAACGCTAACGTTTTGGCTATGGGCGGACGCGTTATCGGCTTTGGCGTGGCAGGTAAGATTGTTCGTGCGTGGCTGACGACGGAATTTGCTGGCGGTCGACATGAACGGCGCGTCAATAAGATTATGGCTCTTGAGAACAAGTAAGGGGCGTTGACAATGAAGATTGGCGTTATGTCAGATACTCATGGCTATCACGAGCGAGTTAAGTTGGCTGTGGAGAAATTTTTCGGCAACGCGGATTTGATTCTGCACGCGGGCGACGTCTGCTATCACGGTCCGAACAACCCGAACTACAAGGGCGACGACTACAACCCGAAGGCTTTGGCGAACTTTATCAACGCCTCGGAGGTTCCGTTCGTGATTGCCCGTGGCAATGGCGATTCGGAGGTTGACCAGCTTGTCTTGGAAGTGCCTGTGCTGATTCCTTATGCTCACGTCTTCGCGAATGGCAAGCGCATTGTCGTTAATCATGGACACCTCCTGCCGACCGACGCCGATAAGGACAAGATAGCTAAGACTTTCCGCGCAGATATTTTTATCACGGGACATATTCATAAGCCCGTATTGGAGCGGCGTGGCTCAACTGTCTTTCTCAATCCCGGCACAGTCTCGCCTTATCTTACCAATCAACCCGACAAGCGCACGAGCGTAGCACTCATAACCGACGATAAGATTCAAGTACTCGACCTCGACACCGGCGAAGCTTTCATGACTCTGACCTTTTGAATACTCAATCGTAAAGCTGAACATCAACGGTTTCGGCGAGGCGCATATTCCAATGGCTAAGCTGACGCAATACGCACTCAACCCCGACAAAGCTCCTGATAAAGCTTTTGCCTTTGAAAAAGCCTTGGGCTACAATCTGAGCAACGTTGATAAGCTGATTGAAAATATCCAATAAAACATCAACGATTATGAGTTCAAAGAGATGCCAGACACGGGCTATGGTAGGCGATTCAAAGTGACACTTGACCTGATGGGCGAAAACGGCAAGAGGGCAAAGGTTTTAATTACATGGCTTTTGGATAAGAAAACGAACGAATTCCGCTTGACGAGCATTTACGTTGATAAGAAATGAGGTGCCGTGATGAGTATTAAAATGTTCGATAAAATTTTACTCAAGACAGGCGAAGTAGCTTACATCGTCGAGATTTATGAGCAGGGCGTTGCTTATGAGGCTGATATTGACAAAGCGGACGGTAGCATAGAAACGGATATCATTAAACATTCCGATATTGTGCGAGTGCTTTCATGAGTCTGGAGCTGTAAGTTATGGCGTTAAGAATCATAAGCACGGACATCACGCGGCTTGAGGTTGATGCGATTGTCAATGCGGCGAATACTCAGCTATTGGCGGGCGGAGGCGTCTGCGGAGCTATCTTTCGGGCGGCGGGCTATCGTGAGTTGCAAGCGGCGTGCGATAAGCTTGCGCCGATTCAAACGGGCGAGGCAGTTATTACTCCTAGCTTTAATCTGTCTGCGAAGTTTATCATTCACACGGCAGGACCGATTTGGAATGGCGGACACTCCGGCGAAGAGGAGCTTTTGACTAACTGCTACACGAACAGCCTAAGACTTGCCGTCGAACACGACTTGAGGAGCATTGCTTTCCCGTTAATCTCAAGCGGCATTTACGGCTATCCGAAGTTCGATGCCTTACGCGTTGCCGTTCGGGCGATAAAGAGTTTTCCAGGCGAACTCGACGTTATCTTGACTGTTCTTGATAAATCACTCCTTGACAGTTTGAAAGCGATTGATTAAAATGCAAAGCGTTCGGGGCATAGCGCAGGGGTAGCGCACCTCGCTTGGGACGAGGGGGTCGCAGGTTCAAATCCTGTTGCTCCGACCAAATAAGAAATCTCAAAGCCTCCGTTCAACGCGGGGGCTTTTACGTTGCAATTATTCCTTGCCTCTGATACAATGCCGCTAAGATTATCACGTAAGGGGGAAAAGTTATGGACGACAAGGATTGGGAACAGTTTAAAGGAATGCTAAACCGCAAGACTGGCATTGACTTACAGCTTTACAAGGAACAGCAAATGCGCCGCCGTATCAACAACCTCATTCAGAAGACGCAGTTTAAGAGCTACACGACCTTTTTTAATGACGCGATTAAGGACAAGCAGAAGTTCGCCGACTTTATCGAGTATCTGACTATCAACGTCTCCGAGTTCTTCCGCAACCCCGACAAGTTCGACCAAGTCGAGAACGATGTTATTCCGTACCTCTTGAAGCGCAATGACTCGTTGAATATTTGGAGCGCGGGCTGTTCAATCGGCGCGGAGCCTTATACCCTGTCAATCATCATGAAGGAATTGACGCCCACTAAACGTCACAGAATCCTTGCCACCGACCTCGACATTGAGATTATCGGCAAGGCTAAGAAGGGTATCTACACCGCCGACGAGATTAAATCCATGCGTGGCGACCGCAAAGTTAAGTACTTCACCAAGACGCCCGACGGCAAGTTTGCTATCAAACCCGAAATCAAAATGCCCGTCGACTTTCGCCGCCACAACCTCTTGAAAGACCGCTTCGAGACGAACTTTGATTTGATTCTCTGCCGCAACGTCGTCATCTACTTCACGGACGAGGCTAAAGACCAGCTTTATCGCAACTTCTTCAAGGCACTCAAGCCCGGCGGTATTCTCTTCGTCGGCGGCACCGAATCAATCCTAAACTCGCGGCAAATGGGCTACGTGACTTATAAGCCATTCTTCTATCAGCGACCGATTGGAACCTAATCATGCTTGACATTGAACGCATTCGGCGCGAGGAATTGGAAATACTTCAGCTTGACCGCTTAAGGAAGATTATCGATTGGGCTTATGACAAGAGCGCGTTTTATCAAAGGCACTTCCAAAGGCACGCCGTCACGCCCGAAGACATTCAAAGCCTTGCGGACGTTGGCAAGTTGCCGCTTATGACGCGTGATGAGCTTATCGGCAATGAGTTCGAGCTTTTGACGTTGCCGCTGTCTAGTATTGTGCGGATAAGTCATGTCGGCGGGCTGATGAAGTTTTACACGCGGGAAGACATTCGCAACAACGTCGAACTGATGATTAGGGCTTTAATGGCGGCGGACGTGCTACGCGGTTCAATCGTGGGCATTGCGGGCGACTTATCGGACAGCAGACTGCTTGACGTGCTTTATGCCCTTGAGTCAATCGGCGCGACGGTCGTCCTTAATGAAAGTCACAGCGTCGAGACTGTCATCACTCTCGCGGAGGACGCCTTGACTTATAAAGACTTCAAGCTACCCGCGCCGCCCGAAGGCAACCTGTTCTGTCAATGCGGCTTCGGCTATCACGTGCAAGAGGACAACTTCCTAGCCGAGATTGTAAGCGGCGAACTCGTCATCACTACGTTGACCGCGCAGGCAATGCCGTTGATTAGATACCAGACAGGACAGCTTGCTACGATAATTGATGAGCCGTGTCCTTGCGGGCGAACGTTCACGCGAATCATATTGGAATAAGTTAAAGCCCGGAGGCTTGTGACCTTCGGGCTTGTTGTTTTCTTATTGGTGGAGATGAGGAGAATCGAACTCCTGTCCAAAAATGTCGTTGCTTAACCTTCTCCGAGCGCAGTCGCCGAAAGGTTTCAGCTTTACCAACCTCGACGACAAACTTGATAAAGCCAAGCACTTTAGAAGTTCCCGCGCCCTACAGTGCTCTCAAGCGCGGTATTCCCGTTTCTGACGTCGACTCTGACCTGACGGGAAGGGAATCAGTCAGGCGACGTGGCGATTAAGCCGCCAGTGCGAAATCTTCAGTATCCGCAGTTATTGTTTGTGTTTCCGCTTGTCAAATCGGTTGCGGAGCCGATGCTCGCTTATCAAACCTCGTCCATCCCTGTCGAAACCATTACATCCCCTTTGCTTTAAGATTGTCGAAGTGTATCACGCGAAATATTTTTTGTCAATCCTCTGCCTCAACGGCGGCAATCGCGTCCACCGGCTCAACCAAACCAAACATTACCTTAACAAGTGCGTCGCCGTATCGTTCAATCATCATCAGCCCGATTACAACTGCGAAATCAATCTGCTCATAAGTGGGCGGCGCGAACTCATCATCACCGCAATAAAGCGCAATCCTATAAGAAACTTCCCCGTCGTTGAAGTCGAAGTCAAAGCCGCCGACCTTCAAGCCGTAATTCGCCCGAAGAATGAACTCGCCAACCTTGGAACGCTCCTCTTCTTTTGCGTTAAGCGGAATCATGAAGTGCAAGATAATTTTGTCTTCGTAAGCGTGGAAAAATATCGTGACGTGTCCGAACCTAGCATCAACAGAATAAGTCGCGCTTGCAACGTTGCGTTCGTTGAATGGCTCGTGCTTAACCTTGTCTCGACTAAAAAAAGTTTCGACCGCCGCTTTAACCTCCTGCAACGTGTCACGTCTTATTGTATTGTCCATTATGAATTCCTCCCTTTAAACTGATATAAAAGCATTATCCGAGGCAACGAACCGCCAAAGGTAATCCGCCGCCTCGCCCGCGTAATTTACGTTAATCCTCTTCGTCGCCGAGATTGGTAAAGCTTCGCCGTCCTCAATGAAAATCTCTTCGCCGCACAAGTCAGCACCGTAAAAACTTTTCGTCACGCCCAATGCCGCAGATAGCTTGCCTGGGCCTGAACATAGTCCGCGCAGATTATCTTGACCTCGACGACGTTTCATAAGCTCCACGCCGTCCACAGGCTCCAACGCCCTAATCAAAACTGCTTCGGGGATGCCCTCGACGTTAGCGACGACGTTTGTACAGATATGCATTCCGTAAATCAGATAGACATAGACGAATCCGCCCGCGCCATAAAAAATCTTCGTGCGTTCAGTCTTGCCTTTATAAGCATGAGACGCCGCATCAATCGCGCCCATGTAAGCTTCAGTCTCGACGATAATCCCACTTGTCAAACCTTCGGGCAAGTTCGTTACAAGTCTTTTGCCGATAAGCTCGCGGGCAACCGTCAAGCCGTCGCGCTGATAAAATTCTCGTGGCAGTCTCATCAGTTATCGCCTTACCATAAATATTTTTCAGCATATGATAACAAAAAAAATCCCCCGCCGCAAACTCGACGGAGGAAAATTTTTTGCAGGTCACGTTGCGTCAATCAACCTTAACTTGCATCCACAAGCTGTTATAGTATTCGTCCATTTGATTGCCGAGATATTGATAAGTCTCTTGCCCTTTGTAGACTTCGGGCGACGGGAAGGCTATCGGAGAGTTCTTAAGCTCTTCGTCTTCTACCAAGTCCTTAACGCCCGTGTTCGGCGTGGAATATCCCAGGTAATCAAAGTTCATAACGGCAATATCGGGGCGGCACATGAAGTCGATAAACTTGTGCGCGTTATCGACGTTCTGCGCGTTCTTAGTGATAACCCAACCATCAATCCAAAGGTTCGTACCCTCGCGGGGAATAGCAAACGCCATGTTCGGATTCTCGCGCAGGATAATCAAAGCCTCGCCGGAGAAGACAACGCCCATTGCCGCCTCTGAGTTGATAAGCTTGTCTTTAACCTCGTCGACGACGTAAGCTTGCACCAATGGCTTTTGTTGCTTAAGCATTGCTTGCGCCTCAATCAGAATATTTTTATCAGTCTCGTTCATGCTTTGCCCCATAAGCTTAAGCGGAATCATCAGGGCATCGCGGGCGGAGTCCTGCATAAGAATTTGCCCTTTGTATTTCTCGTTCCAAAGAATGCTCCAGCTGTCGACGGGGTCGGTGACTTTCGTCTTGTCGTAGATAATGCCGACTGTCCCCCAGCAATACGGCACGGAATATTTGTTGCCGGGGTCGAAGTGATTCGCTTGCTTGAAGAACTCCTCGCCAATGTACTTCTTAGCGTCGGGCAGTTTGTTGAAGTCTAGCGGCTGAATCAAATCGTTGCTTATAAGCTTTTGAATCATGTAATCGGACGGGCAAAGAACGTCATAATGCACGGCACCTTCTGCCACGCGAGGATACATACTCTCGTTAGTGTCGAACTCGTCAAGGATAACATGAATGCCCGTCTCCTTCTCGAAAATCTTAAGCGTCTCCGGGTCAAGGTAGTCGCCCCAGCTGTAGACGTAAACGACTTCTTCCTTTTTGTCGCCGCCACAACCAGCAATACCCAATGCAAGACAGCTCACCAACAGGAGCACTAGAATTTTTTTCATTAGAATACCTCCTCATATTTCTTCAGCTTGCGACGATTAATCGCGAACAGCATGACGAATATCAACACAAAGAAGAATACCAGCGTTGAGAGCGCGTACATCTCAGGGTGAATGCCAATCTTCAGCTCGGCATAAATCTCTGTCGTCAACGTGTCGACGCCCGCGCCCTTAGTGAAGTGCGTTATTATGAAATCGTCTGCGGACATTGTGAACGCCAATAGGAAGCCCGCAAAGATACTCGGTCTAAGTTCGGGCAAGATGACGCTGATAAACGCTCGGAACGGCGACGCTCCCAAGTCTAACGCCGCCTCGTAGAAACTTTTATCCAACGCCATAAGCTGAGGCATGATGCATAAGATGACATATGGCACGTTGAAGACGATATGCGCTAGCAGTATCGACACGTAGCCGAGCTTGAGTCCTAAGCCCATGAACAACAGCATTAGCGATATTCCCGTTACGATGTCGGCGTTGAGGATTGGAATGTTCGTTATGCTTAGGAAGGTCGCCCGCCACTTACGGGATAGCTCCTTCATTGCCACGCACGTTATCAACCCCAAGACAGTCGCGATAGCCGCCGATAAGATTCCGATTGATAGCGTGTTCGATAAGGCGTCGGCAATGCGTGCGTCGTTGAAAAGTTTTTCGTACCAGTTAAGCGTGATTCCCGTCCAATGTCCACGATAACGGCTGGCGTTGAACGATTGAGCAATCAGCACGGCAATCGGCGCGTAGAGGAATAAGAATATCGCCGCGAGGTAGACTTGCTTAAGATACTTCATGGCTCCTCCTCCTTACGTTCAAAGGCGGCAGTCAATAGCATATTCAGCACGATAAACACCATTAGGATAACGGACAATGCGCAGCCTACGTGCCAATCATATTGGAAGGTAAATTCCTGTTCGATGATGTTGCCGATTAAAAGGAGCTTGCCACCGCCGAGGAGTGCGCTGATAACAAACGTCGTCAACGCCGGGATAAAGACCATTGTAATTCCGCTGATTGCGCCGGGTATGCTTAGCGGCAAGATTATCTTCGTGAACGTCTGCCACGAGTTTGCGCCGAGGTCGCGTGCCGCCTCCAAAATCCGTCGGTCAATCTTCGTAAGCGAGATATAAAGCGGCAAGACCATATACGGCAGGTAGTTGTACACCATACCGAGGACGATTGCGCCAGGCGTGTTAATCAGTTGCAAGTCGGGCAGGCTCAAAAGTCGCATGAGCTGATTGATTATGCCGTTGCCCTCAAGGATTGTTTGCCAAGCCATTGTCGACAGGAGCGAATTCATCCACAGCGGCAGGATAAACAGCAGGGAAATTATCGTCGTGTTATCGCGCTGACGTTCCGTTAAGATTAAGCACAGAGGATACGCAAGCAGTAGACAAATCACCGTGCTTATCAGGGCGAGCACGATTGATAGTTTCAAAGCGTCAATGTAGCCGTGCTTGAATGCTAAGCCCAGGTTCGCGAGCGAAAAGTTGCCGTCGTAGTCCGTCACGCCGTACCACACTATGCAAACCAGCGGAATAAAGATAAATAGCCCCGCCCAGATTAGGAACGGAGTTAGCAAAATATTTCTCACGCCACGATTAAACATCTTGAGCAACCTCCTCATCTTCGGATTGCGGCTTGCTCATGATTTGGATATTTTCGGGCGCGACATACAGGCTGACCTCCTCACCGACCGTGCGTCCTGTAGTCGATTGAATCAGCCACTCAAAGCCGTCAGCCTCAACGTTAATATCGTAAGACATGCCCCAGAACACCACACGAGTTACCACGCCATTAAAGGCACCTTCGGCGGGCGCGGCAAGCTTAATGTCTTCGGGGCGAATCTGCACATCAACAGGACACTCCGCAGGGAAGCCGCTATCGACGCAAGGATACTCGCGACCGAAAATCCTAACGACCTTATCGCGAACCATGACGCCATCGATTATGTTGCTGTCGCCAATGAAGTCCGCAACGAATGCGTTCTCCGGCTCGTTATAAACGTTCTCCGGCGTGCCGACCTGTTGAATGTAGCCTTGATTCATGACAACAACCCGGTCACTCATCGACAAGGCTTCTTCTTGGTCATGCGTCACGAAGATAAAAGTTATGCCAGTCTCCTTGTTAATGCGGACGAGTTCGCGGCGCATGTTGCGTCTAAGTTTCAAGTCCAAAGCTGATAACGGTTCGTCAAGCAGAAGGACTTTAGGCTCGTTGACGACTGCGCGGGCGATTGCAATCCTCTGTTGCTGTCCGCCGCTTAGCTTAGTCACGTCGTGTTTTTCGTAGCCGTCGAGGTTGACTAGCCTAAGCGCGTATTTGACTTTATCTTGAATGTAATCGGCAGGCTTGCCCGCGATTTTCGGTCCGAAGGCGATATTCTCTTCAACGTTCATGTGGGAAAAGAGGGAATACCTTTGGAAAACTGTATTGACCGGTCGTTTATTGGGCGGGAGCTTCGTTATGTCTTTGCCGTCGAAGATGACGCGCCCAGTGTCCGGACTTTCAAAGCCGCCGATTATCCTTAGCATTGTCGTTTTGCCGCAACCAGAAGGTCCAAGTAGCGTGATGAATTCGCTTTCATAAATCGTCAAGTCAATCTCGTCTAGCACAAGCAAACTACCAAACGATTTGGCGATGTTTTCCAAGTGTATCAGTTCCCGTTTCATTTCCCAGCAACCTTTCCAAAAAATTTTCCCGCATTATACAAAAAAGCGGCGTCTCAATCAAGAAACACCGCTTAAGTTTTTTTTCAGCCGAGAATGTCCGAGAACTTCTTATCAAGGTCGCGCATGGCAATCAAGATGTCGTTCATGGTCTTAGCAAAGTTGAGCATCTCTTCTTCGGAGTAGCGTCCCGCGTCGTAGTCGAGGAACAAGTTGTATGTTCCAAAGTCTTCCGCTTCAACCTCTATATCAAGGGCGTTTTCTGCGGCGGAGATTTCATTGGACGGCAAGTAAACCACTTCTGCGGTCGTGTCAGCCAAGATAAAGTCGCCGTGCATATACTTTTGAAAAATAAAGCTGACGCAATCATCTTCCAAGCCCTCATTATAAACCATGTCCAAGCTCTTGCGATACTTCATGCCTAGTTGCTTTTGCCCTTCCAATCTGTTGAGGAATTCGCCGACGGAAATATCTTTGTGGAAGTCCCACGCGCAAGGGTATTGCTCAAGCATCAAGCCCATTAAGCGATATTCTTGCATATTCGTCCGCCCGTTATGTATCCAGCTCATGATTGTTTCTTTCGTGCCAGTGACCTTAGCCATTGTCAACATTGCCGCGCCGAGGAAGAAAATGTTCTCGTCAAGACGCGTCGTCCTGAAGAATTCTTCCGTTAAGTTCTTAAACTCGTAGTCCAGACTGCCCTTAGTCCACGGCGCGACGTTTTGAACTTTCACGGGCGGCAAGTGCTTGCGCTTATCGAAACGGCGTAGCATGTTCCGCCAATACTGATGACCTTCGGCAAGCTCTTCGGGCGGGATTTTCGATTCCTCTTCCACGTATTCAGCATAACTCAAAGGAGTTCTTATTTTCCGCCCACGATACACCGCGTCCACTGCACGAACGAACAGATACGATGACGCTACGCCGTCCATTATCGCGTGATAAAAATCCACGTAAAGATATTTGGCGTCCGGCGTCTCCATTAGATAAATCCGATAGAGCGGCTGATTGATTAAGTAATACGGCTCGCGCAAACTCTCCATGCGCTTTTGAAAGTTTTTGTCGCTCATGCGTTCCAAGATAACCTTTTCAACCGCGCCTTCAAATATCTGGCAAAGGTCGCTTGTTTCGGGGTGGAAGACGAATCTGCAACGGAAGATGTCGTGCTTTTCCAGAACGAGATTAATCGCGTCCGCAAGGTGATTCATGTCTATTGCCGCCGACAACTTGAACAGCCCGCCTATATTCATCATCGTCGACTTTGCCTTGTTGAAGTGCGTATCGACCAACCAACGCTGCATGGGGCGCAAAGGGTAGTACTTCATAAAATTTTCTCCTCCTTATCAATGATTCAGCGAAGATTATAGCATAAAAAAAATCCCGCCGCATTGACGGGACGAAAAATTTTCTGCGCGGGTTGTTAAATGTTGTGAAGTCTGATAGAAGACGTGCCACCCTCGCCGAACTTCATGCCTGCCGTTAAGATAACGAGGTCGCCTTTCTCCACAAAGCCCTTTTCGAGTGCGCTAGCCGCCGAATAGTCAATCATCTGAACAATATCAAGCCACGGCGTGCCGGGTATCGGATAGACACCCCAACGCAAATTCAAATGGCGAGCGACTTGATTATCCGGCGTGAACGCGATTATCGGTGCCTTAGGTTTGTACTTCGACACTACGCGAGTAGTATAACCGGAACGCGTCGGCGTGATGATTGCCTTCGCGCTGAGTTCGTAGCCGAGCTGAACTGTGGCATGGGCAATGGCATCAGTGTGCGAATGCTTCCTATGCATACCCTTCTGCAGGAAAATATCTTTGTATTCGAGTGATTCCTCAATGCGTAGGGCGATTTGCTTCATCATGGCGGCGGCTTCGACAGGATACTTGCCGCTAGCAGTCTCGCCGCTTAGCATGATAATATCTGCGCCGTCGATAATCGCGTTGCCCACGTCCGAAACCTCTGCGCGGGTCGGGCGAGGATTAACCGTCATACTCTCAAGCATTTGCGTCGCGACGACGACTGGCTTGCCGATTGCGTTGCACTTCTTGATAATGTCCTTTTGGATAATCGGCACGTCCTCGGCGGGAATCTCAACGCCCAAATCCCCGCGGGCAACCATGATACCATCACTGGCGGCAATTATCTCGTCAATGTTCTTGACGCCTTCGAGGTTCTCAATCTTGCTGACAATCTCCATGTGCCCGCCGTTATCGTTGATAAGTTTGCGCAGAGCCTCCACATCTGCGGCACGTTGAATGAAACTTGCGGCTACAAAGTCCATGTCGTTTGCTATGCCGAAGAGAATATCCTTTTCGTCCTGAGCGGAGATTGCCGGCAATCCCAATGCCACGCCAGGAGCCGCGACACGTTTGCGACTGCTCATCTTGCCGCTGTTAAGAATCGTCGTGTAAATGTCCTTGTCCTTAATCTCGTCAATGCGCAACTCAACCAATCCGTCGTTTAGCAGGAGTTTATCGCCAACCTTAACTTCCGTGTAAAGGAGCTTGTGAGTTACGGTTGCTTGAGTTTCGTCGCCGAGAATGTCCGCGTTGACGAGAACGAACTTGTTGCCTTCGACGAGCTGAACTGCACCATTTTTGAATTCGCCGAGCCGCATCTCCGGACCTTTGGTATCGAGTATCAGCGAAATGATTTTGCCCGTAGCCTTAGCGGCGGCTTTCACGGCGTCGATACGTTTCTTATGCCCCGCGTGGTCGCCGTGCGAGAAGTTAAAGCGGGCGGCGTTCATGCCGTTAGCAATCAGCCCTTCGATAACGCCCGGAGCATCGGTCGCAGGTCCTTGCGTGCAGATGATTTTTGTTTTCTTAAGCATTAAGCGAGCCTCCTTAGAAAGTTTTTCCCATTATACAATAGCTTGCCGCGTATGCAAAACTTTTTAATCCATGTCGCGTTCAAAGTTGGCAAGCGTCTCGTTCGTCCCGATGACAAAGATTTTCTCGTCCGAGCTAAAGACGTGCTTTGGCGGCGGCGGCACGAGCATTTCATTGCCGCTCCTTATCGCGATTACATTCACGCTGTATTCCTTGCGCAGATTAGTTTCGATTAGGTTCTTGCCAATCAACCGTTGCGGCACCTTCAAGCTCAAAATGCCAATGTTGTCGTCGATTTCTTTAAGGTCATATGAATTCTTTGATACCAACTGCTGCGCCAACTGCCGAGCCGTATCCCGCTCCGAAAATATCAGGCTCGTCGCGCCCAATCGTTTAGCCATCTCCGCGTGACGTTCATCTATGGCTTTGACGATGATTTCTCCGACGTTCAGTTCCTTGCAAAGCATGGTTGCCATTAAGCTTGCCTCTAAATTCTTCGACGCGATTATCACAACGTCAAAGTCCGATATGCCGACTTCCCTTAGTGCGTGCGCGTCCCTTATGTCGAAGCTTACGACTTTGGTCAAACTCTCCGCCATTTCCGCTACAATGTTATCATCCTTATCCACGCCGAGAACGTTATAACCAAATTCCTCCAGCGTCAATGCCACGTTCCGACCGAATCTGCCCAATCCGAATACTGCGAAGTTCTTTTTATCCATGTTCATCACTCAGCCTATCATTATGTCTTCTTTAGGATATTTTATCCGCGTAGATTTCTGCGTTATCAGCGACAACATAAACGTCATTATCCCGACCCTGCCGACAAGCATTGTTAGCGTTAAAATCAACTTGCCCAACATGCTCCACTGCGAAGTTATCCCGATACCCATGCCGACTGTCCCGAAGCCCGATACCGTCTCGAAAATGACTTCCTCTAGCTCGTGAGTTTCGCCGTCAATGATTGATAAGATTATGCCCGCCGTCACAACCCAGATTGTTCCCATTGTGAAGATTGCAAAGGCCTGGTCGCGCAGTTCCCGACTGATACGCCGCCCGAAGATTATAATTTCGCTTTTGCCTCTGAAGACCGCCCACATTGACTGCAAGATTATAAAAAACGTCGTAGCCTTTATTCCTCCGCCCGTCGACAATGGACTTGCCCCGATGAACATTAGGATTATCATAACCAGTTGCGTAATCTGTTCGGTTTGCGCCAAGTCGAAGCTATTAAAGCCTGCAGTCCTGCACGATACCGACGTAAAGCAAGCATTAGCCAGTTGCGCGGGTATGCTCAAGTTTCCGACTGTATTAGGATTATAATATTCCACGCCGAAGATTAACAGCGTCCCGACCAGAATCAGCGCGAGATTCATGACGATAACTATCTTTGTGTGCAGGGAATACTTCCGCCAACTTTTTCTGTGCAGGACGTCTGACATCACCGTAAAGCCGATGCCGCCCAAGATTATCAGCAAGCCAATACACGTCATCAAAAAGTAATCGTCGTTGCGTTTGCACAGGCTGTCATAGTTGCCGAACAAGTCAAAGCCCGCATTGCAGAACGCCGATACCGAATGAAATATCCCATAGCCCAAAGCGTTAATGCCGAATTCGGGGTAGAAATGAATCGTTAGCACTACCGCGAAGAACATTTCAATAGCCAACGTGTATTTAATCATGCGGCTAATCAAATCGAATAAGCCAGCCTGCCCGCCCTGATTCAACGACTCTTGCAGGACTAAACTTTCCTTGAGTCTGAAGCGATAGCCCATAGTGTGAACGACTAATGTTGCCAGCGTCATTATTCCGAGTCCGCCGATTTGAATTAGGAACAGCATGACAATCGTCCCGAAAATCGTTAAGTCGTTGTGAAGGTCGACGACTGTTAAGCCCGTCACGCATGAGGCTGAAGTCGATACAAACAGCGCGTCGACGGGGTGCAGTCCCAAATTGTTCGTCGTGCTTATCGGCAACATCAATAGCACTGTTCCGAGCAAAATCATAAAGACGAAGCTCATGATTATGATTTGCGTGGGCTTTAATCGAAAAACCTTTTGCAGTTTGTCCATTGCCAAGCATCATCTCCATAGTTTTTGCCCATTGTATAACACGCCCGAAGCAAAATCAAATATACAGTGTACTTGCGCGGCAGTTGTCGACTTGCTAAAAGTTTTGTGCTAAAGTGTTCGGCGGAGGTGTATTTATGGCAGATTTACTTTACACAATCAAAGCGAACACTCCCAAGGAAGAAGTCATTCAACAGCTACGCGAACATCCGGAAATAAAATTCGTGTCGCTGGTAGGCATTGACCTTGCTGGCAACGACACCGATGAGAAAATCCCCGTGAGGCTGTTTATCAAGGACATTGACGAGTTCTACGCAGGGCGAGCGATTCAAACTGACGGCTCAAGCGTCGTGTTGCCGGGTATCGCCACGCTCAACAATGCCAAGGTCGATATGCCCGTTGACCCGTCGGTTAATTGGTTCGTCGATTACAACTTTGAACACTATGACAACGTGACGAACAATCCGGTGGGCACGCTGAGGATTCCAAGCTTTTTGATTCACGAGGGCAAGAAGGTCGACTCCCGCGCCGTGCTGACTGATACGCTGGTTCATGTTAAGCGCGAGCTTGTCAATCTCTTCCATAAGCACCCGGACATTGACGGCTTGGACGTGAGTGGCGCGGAGGTAATCGATATTGTATTCACGTCGGCAACGGAGCTTGAGTTCTGGGTTAAGACGCCGCTTGAGGAAGCCTCTGTCGAGGAAATGACAGCGTCGCAAGTCATGCAGGAGCAGTATTGGGAGCGGACGCATGGCGCGGTTCGTTGTGCGTTGGAGCAGTCGATAATCGAGCTGGACAAGTACGGCTTAAAGGTCGAGATGGGGCATAAGGAAGTTGGCGGGCTGAAGGCGCAGATTGATGAAGCAGGACACTTAACACACGTCTGCGAACAGTTGGAAATTGATTGGAAGTACGCGGACGCTGTGCAGGCTGCTGATAATGAAATCGTCGTGCGGACGGTCGTCAAAGAAATTTTCCGCGCCAATGGTTTGGAGGTCACGTTCAAAGCAAAGCCGATGATAGGTTTGGCGGGCAACGGCGAGCATACTCATATCGGATTGGCGGCTATCACGGCGGACGGCAAGTTGCACAATCTTTTTGCCGCGAAGAATCAGACGCAGGACTACATGAGCGCGGTCGGCTACGGTGCGTTAATGGGCTTGCTGAAGAACTACGAGGTAATCAATCCGTTCGTCAGCGCGACTAACGATTCACTTAATCGCCTTAAGCCCGGCTTCGAGGCTCCGGTTTGTATCGTCACGTCCTTAGGGCACACTCCGCAAATCCCCGCCCGCAATCGGACAATCTTAGTCAGCGTGATTCGCGATTTGGAAAATCCTATGGCAACTCGCTTTGAACTTCGCGCTTGCAATCCTTACACGAATATTTATCTGGTGCTTGCGGCGTGCTATTCGGCGATACTCGACGGCGTGAAGGCGGCAGTCACTCACACAACGAACGAACTCTTAGCGGAGCTTTCAAAGGACGCCGGGCAAGAAGGTTTCTATCTGGAAACGGAGCGCGCCTATCGCAGTGAGCAAGATGTCTTCGAGGACTTCACGCAAGCCGAGCGCGATAAACTCTTCGGCAAGCCCCCCGCGACTGTCTGGGAAAACATGGAGGCTTTAAGCCGATACCCTGACAAGGTCAAGATAATCTCAAGCGGCGGAGCCTTGCAGGAAAGAATCATCAACGCGTTCAAGGACGGCGCGTTACTTCGTTGGAAGACGGAGCTAATCTCAAGAATCCTGCCTGAACTGCGCGGCATCGTTCGCAAGGCAAAAAAAATCGACGCCGAGTTTGTCACTGACCTCGACGCCTATAACTGGAATAAAATCTTCCTACTGCGTGCGGCGTTGGCTAAGGACTCAATCGACGACAAGTCACTGTTCACGCAACTAATCAACGCACTAAACGCGGGCGAGTATGAAACGGCGTCGCGCTTGCAGGTGGAGATTTACGCCAAGATTGAGGAGCTTAAAGCCCTCTACGACGCTTACGAAAAGAATATGATTTGATTGACCGCACGAAAAAAGACCGGCGAGCTTTATCACCGGTCTTTTAGTTTGCGTCAATATTTCCTGTTGAAGACTGTTCCGCGAAGTCCCGCCGACTCGACTAAATCGTAGGAACGTACTGCGCTGTTCTGTCGCCGCGACTTGTTCAGCCACGACCTCGCCCGATAAATTATCTGCTTATCCATCGGAATGATCTGTTCAATCAGTCTCTTGCATTCGTCAGTTTCGCGGTAATCGTTTTCGGGCAGTGCCTTCATCTTTTCGATAAGCCGTTCGCGCTGGTCGACTAGCTCCATAAATAATTCGCTGTCCTTCTGGTCGCTGAACTTCAAAAGCTCCTTAGTCAGTGCAAAGTATTTCTGCCAAAGAATCCGTGCCTGCTTTAAGACTTCTTCCTTGTCGAGTGCCTCGGAACCTTTGGACGCATCTGACTTAAGCATAACCTTTGCCGCCCGTGCCTTCGCCGCGTTCGATTCGTGCCGTCTTCATTGCCTGGAACCAAGCGTCGCGCAATTCGGTAATGATTCCTTTCGCCTCGTCAATCTGCGCCAAGTCGCTCTTGATATTTCCCTCAACCAAACGGTCGTAAACGTAATTGTAAAGCGGAAGCAACTGATGAGAGATTTCGTAATCGAAGTTCAACGTCAAGCGGAATTCGGAGATTATCCTCTGCGCCCGCTGCAACATGTTGTTAGCCTCTTCGTAATTCTTTTGTTCCAGAGCCGCTCTGCCGTCGTCGATAAACTTCAAGCAACCGTTGTACAGCATAAGCGTTAAATGTTCCGGTGGCGCATTCAAAATTCTCTGTTGTCTATAAGCCTCTGCCGCGTTCACCATGTATTACATCAACTCCTTCTGTCAAAAGTTTAAACGCCTTATTGCCCCGTGCTACCCATGATGTAATTGAGTTGCGTACCGAGCCGGGCAAGCGTCGATTCCATTGCGTCATACTTTTTATA
Source organism: Selenomonadaceae bacterium (assembly GCA_017534385.1). Lineage (GTDB taxonomy): Bacteria > Bacillota > Negativicutes > Selenomonadales > Selenomonadaceae > Quinella. The sequence continues at coordinate 23,041 of JAFWCT010000014.1, read as the reverse complement.
AAGCGCGTTCTCAAAGGAAGTCATCAGCCGTTTAAAGTTACTCATCTTAGTCTGCAGGTTACGCAAGAGATTGTTCAAGTCGCTGTCTTCGGTGATGTCTGATGAAGAGCCTGCGCGGTCTTTGATTTTCTTGGTTGCCTCAACGAAAATATCGCCGAGCCTCTGAGCCACACCGCTCTTTGCCGAATCATCAAGGTTTTGAGAATCGAGCTTAGCAAAGACATTGTAGACGGCGTCGGGGTCTTCAGCGAGAGCCTTCTTGAGTTTATCCTCGTCGAGAACCAACTGACCTTTGATACCCGTCGTCGAAACGCCCAAGCCATAAATCGAATTGTACTTGCTATCGACGCCCTCAATTTTTTCGGAAACCGCGTTGCGCATGTTCATGATAATCTTGCCGAGCGTCTGGTCGTGATAGAGAAGACCTTGCTTAGCTTTCTCTTCCCACTTAGTAATTTGCTCTTCCTTCATCTGGTCTTTCTGCGATTGCGTAAGCGGCTTGTAATCGGAATTCGGTTTCTCGTCGTACTTCGCGTAGAGGTCGGCGAGGAGCTTGTTGTAATCCGTGATAAAGCTTTTAACCTTGTCGATAATCGAGTCGGTGTCCTGCGTGACGGAAACGGTAGCCGCGCCCGTGGACTGGAAAACGCCGTTGGAATCTGTCGTGCCAGTCGTGTTGACTGCGGTATAAGTTACGCCCGCTACGGTGAGTTTGTTGTCGACGACATCATTGTAAGTCACGCCGTCGACTTTGATTATCCCGTTCTCGCCCATGAAAGAATTGATTCCGTCTCCCGCCGCGTTCTTAAGGTCAAACAGTATCGTGTTACTTGTGTTTTCTGGTACCTCAGTATCGCCGTTATAGAGCGAGCCATTCTTGGACTGCAACAGCCCCATGTTGTTAAAGAAGTTTCTGGCAACGAGGGCGGAGCGTGTACTGTCTTGATTTGTGGGATCTGTGCCGAAGTTAATTTCTATTCCGTTTTGGTCGCCGCTCTTGGTGTTGACAAAAGAAAAAGTGTCATGAACCGAATCATAAGAAGCTTTGATATTTAAGCCGTTGTTCTGTTTGTTGATGTCTGCAACCAAATCGTTGAAAGTCTTTCCTTCCGTTTCGTCGTCGCCGAGCAAATCTTTATATGTGTAGCTGATTGTTACTTCGTTAGCGACTTCATTGCCGTTGCTATCAGTCTTAGTCGTGCCGTCGCCGATAGTGAACTCGAAGGCAACATCGTCTGTTTTGACTCCATTAGAAAATTGCCAGTACTTGTCCTGGTATGTCGAGTTCCATTGTTCAGTATCGGGCGGAGAACCTTGCGCCATGCCGTCAATGATTTTCGTGCTGTAAGTTATCGTCCTCCAAGATTCCCCGCCTGTATTGGAAGTGGATTTGATAGTCGTCCAATTATCAGCGTCGGAGTCGGAAGGTTTGGTAGCACTATTTACCAACTTCCACTTAGAATAATCATCGACCCCTAGCTCTAATGCTGCTTTTGCCGTCCGCGTCCAGTTCGAGGCGTCGCTCGGCTTATCTTTAGTCGTTACCTGTTGCCAATTAATACTAACATTATCTGCAATTGAGATGTCGCTACTATAGGTTGAAGTGTCTTTAGTGGTTATCTTTTGCCAGCCATCGGTATCATTCGGTGCAGTAGCTTGAGAGGCAGTGATAGTTTGCTTGCCTGCACCGTCGGTATCAATCTTAACCCAGCTTTCAAACTGATTCCACTGCTCGTATTGCTTGTAACGTTCGTAACGATACCAATTCCGCCCGTTGACCAATCCGACAGGTTCATTATCACTAATGATACCCCTTTGATCATAATTACTGTTGCCAGCCTGAGACCAAGTAGGATTGCTTCGACCGTCAGCGGTCATGTGTACGCCAGAGACACGACCTGAAACGACACCACTGCTTTCAACCTTAAGACTGCTGAAGAGCACGTCCGCCAGTTTGATACTCGTCTGGTCTGCCGTGTTTGACGTTATGGCATAGCGTCTCATGCTGTTGGTGCCGACGAGATAAGCATTGGAGCTAAGCTTTTCTACGTCGACGGTATGGCTCATGAGAGTTGCCGTAGAGTTCGCCGAGACCTTGACCGCCTCACTGGAGCTTTCCACGCTTTTGGCGTTCATGGTGTTGGACATTTTGTATTGCGAAAGAGTAGACGCATTGAACGTAGTGATTTTGCTGTTAAGCTCGATATAATCAGCCTTCATCCACTCGTTCTTAGTAAATTTCTGTGCCATCTTGTCGTATTCGTTCTGCTTGCTCATCATGCCGACTTTAACCATCGACTCGATGTCCATGCCCGAACCCGACAAGCCGTAAATTCCATTGACACCCATGTTAATCCCTCCTTAGAAAGGGTATCGATTTAAACTGCCCTGTCAACAAACATACCCCTCAATTTTTCGGCGTTTTCGTCAGCCTTAATCATGTTCTCAATCATTTTTTCGGGCGGGAACTCCTTGATGACTTCGCCAGTCTTCTTGTCGCGCATCTTGACATTGAGCATGTTGACTTCCCTGTTGAAACTCAATTCGAGGTCGCAGTTGATTTCGTCCATGAGCTCGTTGAAAGCTTCCGTTATTTGGCTGACGGTTTCCTCAGGTACTGTGCCGGGTTGCAAAAGGGGTTGCTGTTCCTGTTCCTTCTGCTTTTTTTCCTCTGCAGGCGTCAACACTTTTTCTACGGGCTGTTTCGTAGCTACAGGTTTAATCTGTGCAAAATCCTGCTCGCTAATCGGTTGAATATTTGGGGTCGAGCTTGCACCGACTGCCGCCGTACTAATATCTGCCATGATAAAACACACTCCTTTGTAATTAATTCCCTTTAAGCGGCAGTGCGCCGTGTAAATCGACGTCCTGTTTTTGAGCCGCCTTTTGATTTTCCTCTTGTATAGCACGATAGATTTCGCCACGATAGATTTTGATTTCCCGCGGCGCATCAATCGCAATACGCACGTTTTCGCCCTGCACTTCCACGACGTTTATTATGATGTTGTCGCCAATCATTATCTGCTGACGAGGCTTCCTCGTCAAGACAAGCATTTAATCATCCCTCCTTTTTAGCGGATTCGGGGAAGAGGCGGTGTTTGGTCGTGTAGTTGCTCTTTTCCAAAACGACTTGCTTAGCTTTCATGTTCTCGCTATTAAGGACAATGGGAGCCAAAAGGTTGGCAGTCATATAGCGCACGGAGCCATTCGGGATTGTGATCATCGAATAATAGAACACATCCTCTTGATTCTTAATGTCGAGTTCCTTAATCGTTTCGTCGTCAATCTCAAACGTATAGTCATTAAAGAACAGGAAAGGAATTGTCAGCAAGAAAGCTAAATCCGGAGATCTGAGCGACTGCATGAAGTAATAGGGACTTTCCTCTTCGTAAGGCAGGATAATAAATTCATGCTCGTCCTCGAACGCGGGGATGCCGTCTTTGAAATGAACAATCTTTGTTTCGTCAACCTCAATCTCACCAAATCTGCTGGTGTAAACTTTAAGCATATAACTTTCCTCCTTTGAAAATCCCCCGACAGAATGAAAACTTTTTCTCGGCTAGGCATTTATGTCATAATTGCCCATTGACACCCAGTGGCGGATAAAGCCTTCGTTTTGAAGGTAAGTTTCCACACTGCCTGGCGTGTAATGAATCCTCGCGGTTGGCTCAGTTTGAATATCGACAGTAACATCACCTAAATCGGGTTCGCCGATAACTTCGCTCTGGTAGCCCTGCATTTGAGGATCTGGTATGGCGGCGGTTGTAAAAACCGGTCGTGCCTGATAATCGGAGAAGATTTCAGCTTTGATACCTTGAACAACATCATTACCACGCCTTGCACCGTTAGTCGCCCTTGACCAGCCCTCTTGAGTGTGTTGACTGGTTGCGGCTTGTGCGTCCGAGATACCTCTTTGTCCGCGTTCGGCAGTTAAGTCGGTCATATTCCGGAATCCGTAAGCTCTTCGGCTTTGGTAGCTGTTTATGCTCAAGCTTGGTTGCGTTACGGTTTTGTTTGAGCGAGCCTGTTGATTTCTGCCTTGAGTGCGCGGCTGAACTATTCCCGATTCATCGAGTCGCCCTTGGGTTGTCCTCATGGTTATTTGCGGCAACTCGTGTCGAGTATTTAACCTTACCATCATCATGACTATTCCCTCCCTTCAATAGATTTTCCTGCCTGCCCTCGAAATTTTTGCCGAGAATAAAAACTCCGAAAACACCAATAGACGGCAACGAAAAGCCTCGTTGACGCCTGCAGGTTAGGTTTATTTAGCTTTCAAAGATTAGAGATAATCGGCAAGTGACTGCGGCAGAATTCTTCCACCCAATGACAAGGACAAGTTATAAAGCGCAGTCTGTTGCATAAGCTTAGTTGCAAGCTGAGCAATGTCCGCGCCGCTTACGTTGGTTATGTCTTCGGTGATGTTATCGGCTTGTCTATCAAGCATAGTTTCGACATTGTTAAAGAGCTGTTGACGTGCGCCGATTTTAGTTTCTTGAACAAGCATCGTTGAATGGGCAACATCAGCAACCGTTACGCCGTCGGAGGACATCCAATGAATATCGGAGTCATTAACCTTAGCACAAACGCAGAACAGCTCATTAAGCATTGCCGTTCCCGAAGGCTCGTTACCTGAATTGGCGTTATCAAAAATATCTCTACCGAACATGGTCGCGCCTGTTGAATTGACGGTATCAGCGTTGGGGTCGGTCGCGCCGTTAAGCTTAACCATAGAGATAAGATTGTTATCGCCATTGTAAGTAACGATATTCTGCTTAACTGTCTTGAATGTGTACTCCGTGCCGTTCACGGTTATTTTATTGTTTGTTTCGTCTTTAAGCAAGCCTTGATTCGTAAAGTAATCGGAGACTTGGAAAGCGGAAGTCTGACCGACTGTTCCTGCAGAGAGCAAAGCTTTAACGTCAGTATCAGTCGAAGCCTCCGCCGCGTCAATAGTCGTGTAGCCGTGCGCGATAACTTCCTTATAGCCGCTAGTCATGAAGTCCTGCGTGTAAAGGTTGAAGTTCTCCGTGTCTAGGTAGTAGCTATTGCCCGCGTCGTCAGTCACCGTGAGCATTTGGAAAAGCTCGGTGTTGTAGTCTGAGTCGGTGCCTTTGAAGAAGGCCGATTGCGAAACGTCGAGATTTTTAGGTTGCCCGCGTTCGTAAGTTTCAAGGGACATTTCAAAGGGTTTAGTCAAGTCTTTCTGTCCTGCGAATAAATATCTGTCACCTAGCTGAGTGTTCGATACGGAAACAATCTCTTGCATGTGCGCGAACATTTCTTTATAGATTGCGGCAAAATCATCTTCCGCTTTGTCCGAATTCGCCGCAGCAACGGATTTTTCCTTCAACGTCTGCATCATTTCCGTCATATGAATCATCACGTCATCGGAATTTTTCATCCATGAAGACGCCGTCTTTATATTCTCGCGATACTGCGTGTTTTCATTCTCGCTAACGTTGTAACGCAGGAGCTTGGAATAATTCATCGGGTTATCGCTGGCGCGGTGCAGTGAGGAGCCGTCCGCTTGCTCAAAAAGTTTCCCTTGCTGCTGATAAGCCTTGTTGAGCGAGTTTTGATAGTTATACATGAAATGCATACTGCCGATTCGCACGCCCATAAAAATCCCTCCTTAGTCTTAGTTCCTAATTATCTGCCGACGACGCCCGTTGAATTGACGAGCCTATCTAAGCATTCGTCCATAGCATTTAGACAACGTGAGCAGGACGCAAAGCCTTTTTGGAATTTAATCATGTTGGTTAGTTCTTCGTTCCAATCGACGCCGGAAGTTGAATCGCGCCAATTTGTAACTTGCGTCAGGATAGCTTGCATTCCGTCATAATTCACATCGGTTGAGTAGGCATCAATGCCCAAAGTCGACATAGATTTTTGATAGAACGAATTAACGCTGAGCGTCGACATTGCCGTTGAGTAAACGTAATTTGACGTGATAACATTTCCCTCGGCGTCAATGGGATTGCCGTCTAAGTCGCGAAGAATCATCTTTTGGGAAATGAGCGCGTTGGCTTTGCCGTCGCTTATAATCGTATCCTGCGAAATGTTGAACAGCTCGCTTAAGTAAACAGCGTTGGTGCCGTCGCCGGTGCGGTTGCCCCATTCCTTTTCGAGATATTGACGTTGAATATTTAAGTTGGCGTCTTGTGTCTCTATGACATCATAGCTGGTCGCCGTCGCAATATAACGGTCGCCGCGATTCTCCCCGAACTTTGCATTGACTTCAAGCTCGGCGATAATCTTCACGCCGCTTAAAAGTTTATCTTCCTCAGAAAGGCTGTCATCGTCTTTGTAGAGATAATTTTTATTGAAGTCGGAGTCGTAACGGTATTGATAATCTATGCTGCCTTGACCATAGAAATTAATCGTGTCGGGAACCTTCTTTATAATGTCGCCGCCGGAAGTCCGATAGATTGTGTCTCCATTAAGCTTGGTGATCTCGTCCGTGCCCAGATAATATTTTCCGCCAGTCAAAGTCACGGTCGCCGCTTCCGTATCGGTTAAGTATGTTCCGTCGGATTTCATGTATTCAACCGCCGTCAATGTCGATTCGTCAGCAACAGTAGTATCATCGCCATTTGCGTCGACGAATTTATAATGCCCGTCAATGTCCCAACCTTGCTGGTGCTGTTCGTTAAAGGCGGTTAGCATAAAGCTTGCAATGTCCGCCATTTTATCGATATAAGCTTTGTCCTCGGCGATAGAATCAAAACGCGCCTTAAGGATACCGTTCTGCGGAGTGAAGACGAGATTGCTCTCTTTGAGTTTAATATTGTAGTCGGTAACGCCGTAGTCAGTGCCATACGCGCTGGAAGAAACGCCGTCGCTTATCACGAGATGCGCCCTTGTAGGTCCATTAATTAAAGTGACGCCGCCCGAATTAATCTGATAAGTTCCGTTAGCATTTTCCGTGAAGGAGATATTCATATAGTTAGACAGCTGGTCAACGAGCAAGTCGCGTCTGTCGCGCAAGTCATTAGCCGTTGCGCCTGTGACTTCCTGCGCGGAGATTTGCTTATTAAACAGAACGATTTCTTCTAGTATATCATCGACTTGCTTAATCTCGGATTTGAGGTCTTCATACTCGGAACGGATTTGCTCTTGAAGTTCAGCCGTCGCCGTTTGAAGGAGGTCGCTTAAGTTCCTGCCCTGTTCAATAACATGAGTTCGGGAAGAGGCGTTGGAAGCGTTCGTTGAGAGGTCAACCCACGACTGATAAAACTTATTCAACGCCGCCTCAATGCCCAAGTTCTGACTGTCATCGAAAATCGTTTCTAGCTTGTCGTAGTTGACCGCCATTGTCTCGTAATACTTTTGCGAAGGATTTTCGTTGCGATATTGAATATCAGCATAAACATTGCGCGCCCGTTCGACTGCCAAAGCGTCAACACCAGTGCCGACACGAACGCTACCATGCAAGCCACCGCGTTCCTCGCTGTAAGTTGTCGCCAAGGTGACTGTCTGACGGGAATAACCTTCCGTGCCCGCGTTGGTTATATTGTGTCCGGTGGTGTCCAACGACAGCTGATTTGCCATAATGCCGCGCACCATCGTATTTAGTCCAGAAAATGTTGCTCGCATATCCTTATCCCTTCTTCCTTTCCCTAGATGTTAGCCTCGAACATGCGCCGCGTCCGCCGTGAGTCTGTTTGAGCCTCTGCGCCGTAAGTGTCGCTTGCTGAAGTCCTTGCCAATATGTTCAGATTGAACGCAACGTAGTCTTGCCCCTTCCGCAAGAGTAGCTTGAGTTTCATCGTTTGATTCTTAAGTTGTGCCTGCGCGTCAGCTGTCTTGATTAAGAGTTTCTCCGCCACGTCGCGTTTAATGCCTTTATCTTGAGCGTCAATGTATTCTGCAAACGACGATGCCCCGACGCGTTTTAAGAAGTCCTGCGCTTTTTGCTCGTTCTTTGACAGGTCACGCACCGTCGTTTCGATTTTGCTAACGGACTCTTGCACGTCGGGCGAATTGTTCTCTATGATTTTAATCAGCTCGTCGAACAGCTCTGGCAAGTGAGCACATAGCACCGCTTGTTCGCGTAAAATTTTAATCGTCTCGTCCATAGCCAAACCCTCAAGCCTTGAAGTCGAAATTCTTCTGATGAGTGACGACGCCCGCGCCCTTGCCCGAATAAGTCGGTTCGATTGCCGCATTGCTCAATCTGTTCAGCTGACCTTGCACAGCATCCAATGCACATTGCGCCAGGACTTGATTATTGTTGCGTAGTGTCAAAGCTCGGTCGACGTTCTTGCTTAGGCGTTCGTGCAGTTGAATCAACTTCTTTTGAGTAGCAAGCGTCGGAGCCTTATGATAAAAATCTTTTGCCGAGGTCGTCTCATTCAGCGTCTTATCCGACTTGGACAAGTTCTTTAAGATTTCTACGCGCCGTTGCTCTAGCTTTTGAATCTTCGCCGCGAGGAGTTGTTCAGCGTCTAGGAGGTTTGAAAGCTCCTTCATGTCGATAACGACAAGTGCGTTGCGTTTCTTTTCGCCGAGCGTCGCTAAGCTGTCATAGACTTCGCCGAGCTTGTCGAGCGTTTCAATCAAATTTTGCCACATGTCCGTTACCTCAATAACGGTTAGTCAAAAGACTTAACGCAAGCTTGTCAGCCGAGATGAAGTATTGCCCCGAAGAAATTTCTTGTTGAAGCCGATTGACTTTATCTTCGCGGACTTCAGGTTCATTCTTTAGCTTGTTAAGCAAATCGCTGAAACTCTGCGCCTCTTTGGACGGAGTAAACGCATCGGACTTTTGCACGCCGCGAACGTAGCTTGCTTGACTTGAGTATCTTGCCGCCGCCACGTTTGAATAATAATTCGAGGACGAGTTCACGTTGTTTACAATCATGACTTTCACCACCTGATTTAGTTGCGTCCTTGCAGTTTTCAGTTTGTCTTCCTTGTTTGCCTATATATCGAAAAAATTTTTTGGCAACTTAAAGCTTAGCGAATGAATTGTTCGATAGCTTTGTTAAGGCGTTCAATCTCGGCGGTGTCACCAGTCTTAACGGCGTCAACGATGCAATGCTCAATGTGATCCTTCAAGATGATTCGACCGACTGCTTTAATCGCGGCGTCCACTGCTGACAGCTGAATCAAAACTTCGGAGCAATCTCTTCCGTCTTCAATCATGCGCTTTGTCGATTCGAGGTGTCCGATGAGCCGCGCCATACGATTCAATACTGCTTTAGTTTGCGTGTGCGTGTGGCTGTGCCGGATTATCGTGCCGTCTTCCAATTTGTGTTCGTGTTCTTGCATTAGACTTCTCCTTTTTGCCGAAAATTTTATTTTATGCGGGCAAGTGCGTCAAGCTTGACGGTGTGATAAAAATTTGTTACAGTTCCCGCGAGGTGATTAGCATGGCAAAATCGAATATCGCAGGAAAGTTAAAGAACCTAGCCCGTGAACTTAAGGAAGAAGAAAACTCTCAAGGCGGCGTCAAGAAACTCGGCGACAAGATAAAGCAGGGCACAGCGCATAAGAAAGAATCAATCGACGGCGGCAAAGCCTCTGGGCGCAAAGCTTGAAACAAAAAAGCGGTCTCACATTGTGGGATCGCTTTTGAATTTTATTCCGCTCAAGATAATTTCTCTTCGTGGGCGGCGAAGGCGTTGTGACTGTGGATTGATTCAAAGTTCTCGCACTCGACCTCGAACGCCGATAAGTTTTCCACACGTCTCAGAGCAGTCACGACATCGCGGAGAATGTCTTCGACGAACTTTGGATTTTGGTAAGCGGCTTCGGTCACAAACTTTTCGTCCTCGCGTTTGAGGAGGGGAAAGATTTCTGCGGAACCTTGCGCCTCGATTAGCCGGATAAAACTTTTAATCGATACGTCATCAGCAATAGGTTCTTTGAACGTCAGCTTGACACGGCAGACGGAGCGTTGGTTGTGCGCCCCGAACGTAGAGATTTCTTTACTGCATGGACAAAGCGACGTGAACGGCACGCTTAAGCCCAAGATAAACTTCATGCGTTCGCCGCGAACGAGTTCGCCGATGAATTGACAATCGACAGCTAACAGAGAAAGTTTTTTGGACACGGGCGAAAACTTTTCCACGAAGAACTTAAAGACAATATCAATCGCCGCGAAGTCAGTCGAGAGCTTCTCTAGTGCGTCAAGCAAAATTTTTTCCACGTCGGGGATTGTTATCGGGCGTTGCGTCCAGTCCGTTAAAATTTCTGTGAGGCGGCTCATATGTGTCCCGCGCAAGTTGTCGGCAAGCGCGACGGTGAATCGAATCTGCGCGGTGACCTGTTGAACTTGTCCGCTATCCGAAATAAAAAATGGCAGGTGTACTTTCGTGACGCCTGTCCGTTTTATTTTAATGCCGCGATTGTCGGATTGGTTTTGTACGTCGATCATCATGAATTTTATCGTCCTCAACTTGTGAAATTTTTTCAAGGGTAATTCAATTCGCCGTCAAAGTCAAGCGCAGAACAAATCGCCCGCCTCAGCCCGCCAACTCATTCAGAACGTCTTCGCGGGTGATAGCGTATGTTCCCGACTTCCTAAGGACGATGCCAGCCGCAACGTTGGCAATGTAGGCTCCGTCTACGGGCTTAAGTCCTCCCGCCAATGCCATAGCGAAGACTGCTGCAACTGTATCCGCCGCACCTGCACTGTCGAAGACTTCCTGCGCTCTAGTCGGCAAATGGAAAGCGTCTTCGTCTGTCACGAGCGTCATACCAGAGGCTGAACGAGTCGCCAGAACGTTTTTGATTCTAAACTTGCGCATGATATATCGACCAGCTCGCTCAGCTGCGTCGTCATCGTCGGTTGGTATCGGGCTAAGGAGGATCTTATTTATCTTAGCGACGTTCGGAGTAATGTAATCGGCTTGCGCGTATTTAATCCACTGCTGACCATAGGGCATGACTACCACTGGCACGCCGTGATTATGAGCCGCCCGAATCACTGACGCGCAAAATCTTTCCGTACAAACTCCTTTCTCGTAGTCGGCAAGGACGATCGCATCGAGGCTGTCATTGAGTCTTTGCTTAACGAAGTTTTTCAGCGCGTCGAATTGTTCTTCCGTGCGTGGCGCGAGGTCTTCAAAGTCCATGCGGAACATCTGAACATGCCCGCTCATGATTCTAATCTTTGTCGTCGTAGGCCATTCAGTTCCGATTAAGCCTGCTTGGTCAATGCCGCTCTCGTAAAGCTGATTGGAAAGTATCTCGAAGTTATGATCGTCTCCTACGAAACCTGCCACCGACGTTTTGCAACCGAGACGCGCTAAGTTGTTTGCAATGTTCGCCGCCGCACCGAGTGACGCCTTGCGACTGATGATCTTAGCCACAGGCACTGGCGCATCGCTGGCGAACTTCTTAACGTCGCCGTAGTAATATCTGTCCATCATGATGTCGCCGATAACTAGCACGTTGCACTTGCCGACCTTTGTCCTGAAAAAGTTTTGCCAATCCGTCTTAGTCATGTGCTCAACTCCCAAAAAATTTTTCGCCATTATAACACGAATCCTGCAGGGGTAAACGTCGCCGCGAAGAATTTTTCCGCAGAGGTGATTAACATGAAAGAGCTTGAATTGAAATACGGTTGCAATCCGAATCAGAAGCCCGCGAAAGTTTTTGTTGACAGTGGCTCCCTTCCCTTTGAAGTCCTCAACGGGCGACCAGGCTACATCAACTTGCTTGACGCCCTCAACGGTTGGCAACTCGTCCGCGAACTCAAGGAGGCAACTAATCTTCCTGCCGCCGCCTCGTTCAAACACGTTAGCCCCGCCGGTGCCGCAGTGGCTGAGCCGCTTGACGATGTGTTGAAGAAGATTTACTTCGCCGAGGACGTTGAACTTTCCGCGCAGGCGACAGCTTACGTTCGGGCACGCGGAGCTGACCGCATGAGCTCTTATGGAGACTTCGCGATTATCTCTGACGAGTGCGACGAGTCGACCGCCAATTATCTCAAGCGCGAGGTCAGCGACGGAATCATTGCCCCCGCTTACACGTCGAAGGCTCTGGAGGTCTTGAAGTCTAAGCGCGGAGGAAATTATCTGGTGCTCAAGGTTAATCCTGACTTCGAGCCGCCCGCCATCGAGACTAAGAAAATCTTCGGCGTGACCTTCGAGCAACAACGCAACGCTATTAAGATTTCCGACGACTGCTTAACCGACATTCCGACGCAGAATAAAACCTTCACGCCCGAAGCCCGCCGCGACCTTTTGACCGCGCTGATAACTCTCAAGTACACGCAATCGAATTCGGTTTGCTATGCTTTGGGCGGGCAGGCAATCGGTATCGGTGCCGGTCAACAAAGCCGCGTTCATTGCACACGCCTTGCCGGCAACAAAGCTGATTACTGGTTCCTGCGTCAATGCCCGAAGGTTTTGGATTTGCCATTCAAGAAAGGTGTTAAGCGTCCCGACCGCGACAATGCCATTGACGTTTACTTAGGCGGCGAGACCTTCGACGACACGTGGCAGAATCTTTTTAACGTTAAGCCCGAACCGTTGACTGCCGACGATAAGCAAGCTTGGCTGAAGAATCTGCGCGGCGTGTCCTTAGCGTCCGATGCATTCTTCCCGTTCGGCGATAACATTGAACGTGCTCATCAATCGGGCGTCGATTTCATTGCGCAGACGGGCGGTTCCATTCGCGATGATAACGTTATTGAAACCTGCGACAAGTACGGTATCGCGATGGCGTTCACGCACATTAGGCTTTTCCACCATTAAGGCGCGCTTATGAAGTCACTGATTAACGGAAGGTTGATTGCCCCTGACGCTGACGGCAACTTTGCAATCTGCGCGGGGGCTTTGACCTTCGACGACAAAATTATTTCAATCGGCGAGCCTGTGGAAGGTGCCGAGCTTATCGACGCGGCAGGGGCTTACGTGTCACCAGGCTTTATCAACGTTCATATTCACGGGGCGGCGGGCGTCGACACTATGGACGATGACATTGCCGCTTTGCAGACGTTAGCAGACTTCCTGCCCTCGACGGGCGTCACTAGCTTTTTGCCGACGACGATGACCATGCCTCTTGAAAATATCTATCGTGCCCTAGAACATGTCCGCGCAGGTCAATCGTTCACGAGCGGCGCGAGGATTCTCGGTGCACACCTCGAAGGACCATTCATCAGCAAAAAGTTCAATGGGGCGCAGGCGAAGGAAAATATCTTGCCAGCCGACTTCGACTCGATAAAAGATTGTGCTGACGTGATTAAAATCATCACCGTTGCGCCTGAAGAGGTTCGCTTAGAATTCATTGCCCGTTGCTTAGAAAAAAATATCGTCGTGAGTATCGGACACAGTGCGGCGACTTACGAACAGACTTTAACGGCGATTGCTCATGGCGCGAATCACATCACTCACCTTTTCAACGCGCAGACTGGACTTCATCACAGGAAACCAGGTGTCGTCGGGGCGGCTCTCGATTCAAGCGCAACTGTCGAACTCATTGCCGATAATGTCCACGTGCACCCCGTCGCGCAAAGGCTCGTTGCTAAGGTCAAGCCGCGCAGTGAAATCATCTTGATAACTGATTCGATAAGGGCTTGTGGCGTCGGCGACGGCTTAAGCGAACTCGGCGGGCAAAAAGTTTTCGTCAAAGGCAACCTTGCCACGTTAGCGGACGGAACGATTGTCGGGAGTGTCGCCACGATGAACGACGTTCTTAAGAACTTCTGCGCGAACACTAACCTTGACGTTGCGTCGGGCGTCGAACTCGTCACGAAAAATCCTGCCGTCGAACTCAAACTCTTTGACAAGCTCGGCAGTCTCGAAGTCGGCAAGGCGGCAGACGTTACTCTCTTCGACGACGACTTCAACGTAAAAAAAACTTTTATCAACGGGCAAGCAGTTTAGCCCTTTATTTTTTGTGCGCAAGGATTTATAATGCGATAAGCTTTGCAAATAACATTCGAGGTGATTTTTTTCATGGATCATTCCCCAGTAACGACAAACCCGCTGATAATCATGATGATTAACATGACGGTCGTCTTCATTGTGCTAATTGTGTTGATGTATCTGATTAAACTGATTCACTTTATCGACCCGACGAAGGAGCCAGAAGTTAAAGAGGCTTCCGAAGAAGAAGAACCGCTTGTAGCTGTGAAGTCGGACAGTTCATCCGCGCCTGAACCGGTGCCTGTCGTTGAAGAGGGTATCAAGCCCGAAGTCATTGCGGCAATCACGGCGGCTATCGCGGCTTACGGTTTCGCGGGACAAGTTAAGGCTGTTCACATTGTCAATCACGAAGGCACGCCGTGGAGAGCCTCCGCCAAGTTCAACAATCTGCAACGTAAATAAAAAGGAGTGATTCAGTTTGGAAGCTTTAAACGCGTTCTCGGTGTCGCTCCAGGCAGTTTGGAATGACAGCGGCTTTTCGGCGTTCACCGTCGGCAACGGCATTATGATTGTCGTCGGCTTAGTGCTCTTATACATGGCATTCGTTAAGGAATTCGAGCCGTTGCTACTCGGTCCGATTGCGTTCGGGTGTATCCTCGCTAACTTCCCGAACACGGGCTTTTTCGGCGAAGAAATGAACGTCATGAAGGCAATCAACTACGGCATAACCTACGAAATCTTTCCGCCGTTAATCTTCTTGGGTATCGGCGCGATGACTGACTTTAGTCCGCTCCTTGCTCGACCGTCTACGTTGCTACTCGGTGCGGCGGCTCAAGTCGGTGTCTTCGTAGCTTTGGGCGGTGCAATGCTCGTTGGCTTTAACGTTCACGAGGCGGCGGCTATCGGCATTATCGGCGGCGCGGATGGTCCCACGTCGATTTATCTTTCAACAAAACTCGCTCCGCATCTACTCGGCGCAATCGCAGTCGCGGCTTATTCTTATATGTCGCTCGTTCCGATGATTCAACCGCCGATTATGAAACTCATGACAACGCAAGCTGAACGCGAAATTGTCATGAAAGACCTGCGCAAGGTCACAAAGTTTGAACTCATTGTCTTCCCGATTGTCGCCACGATTTTTATCAGCTTGCTCCTGCCTCCGATAGCCGCGCTCCTAGGCTGTTTGATGCTGGGCAATCTCTTCCGTGAATCGGGCGTGACGGACAGACTTTCAGACACCGCGCAGAATGCTTTGATTAATATCGTCACAATCTTCCTCGGCACTGGCACGGGTATGACTATGAACGCCGAATCTTTCCTTAGAGCAGACACCTTGCTTATAATCGGACTTGGTTTGGTTGCGTTTATGGGCGGCACTGCTGGCGGTCTCGTCTTCGGAAAGATCATGTGCAGATTGACGGGCGGAGAAATTAATCCGCTTATTGGCTCGGCTGGCGTATCGGCAGTTCCTATGGCGGCGCGTGTCAGTCAGCTCGTCGGCATGAAGTCCAAACCCGGCAACTATCTTTTAATGCATGCAATGGGTCCGAATGTCGCGGGCGTTATCGGTACTGCGGTCGCGGCGGGTACTATGCTTGCCATGTTGAAGTAACGATTAAACGAGGGATTAGGGATCAAGTAAGTGAATGCTTATCCCTAATCCTTTTTTAATTAAGACGCGGCATAATTCCTACGATAAAAATTACAAGGAAAGGCAGGAAAGGAGAGCGATTTACCATGATAGATTTCACCTTTGATATACAGCGTTTCGCCGATGAACTTAACGTGAATCAAGAAAAAACTTATTATAGAAGTAGTACTGATAGTGCTGAAACTAGAGAGTTTACCGTTAATGGTACTACATATTCAATTAAACTCGAAATGCTCACTAGGGTAATAGTTAGTGTCGATTCAAACGGCGTAGTATCCCTTACCATTACCAAAAGAAATGTTCCCGAATTGGCATATAAAGACAACACCAGTAGCTACCCTCCAATCAAATTGAAGGATGGCAATATATCTAGTTCAACTACAACTGAAGGTTTTCTCACAGTTAAATCAGGTCAAACTGTTACTTTCGATGGCTATGATTTTGACTTTTCAACTAATGCTGACTCATCTAAAGTAAAACTAACTTCATCGACAATTGAAGTCAGTGGAACTGGTAGCTCGACCAGTCCTTTTGAGTATTCTCTCGGAGAGATTACATATCGTATCTACACAAGTAGTTTATCTACTTATACATTATCAACTAATTCAAGTGGTGGAACGCGACTTACCTCCACTGCGACTATTTCAAGCTCTGTTCCGAATTATGAATTTGATTACGACGGCAAAACATATTCTTTGACAAGCGGCACTATCAATTTCTTTTACGATACCACTGATAAAACTATCTACTTCAATCAGTTGTCTAATATGACATTCAACGTCTCTTACACCGAATCAGGCTCAACTACAGTTGATGCTACAACAACTAACATAGACTATACAGTAGACAGCGACGGCTATTTGAGTGCAGTAAAAACTATCACACAAAACGGTATCGTCACAGAAGAAGGTACATGGATTTATAAAGCCGACAGCATCTCCTCCAGTGCTATTAGTGCGGAGCAGATAATTCCAGGCTCCGACGATTTTATACAAGCCCTCACGGTGGATAGTGCTGGTGTTCTAACTATTTCAAACGATGTCTTGTCAAAGATGATATATAACAGCGCAACTTTTGTCGATTCTTCAAGTCTAGTCTATTCCAAAAGTTACGCTGACATAAAAACGGACAATACAGACACCACTGGCAAAACTTATATCCTTACTAAAAACTCAGCCAGCACAGCAGCCGAAACAAATTCAATCGTAATTTCGGACGGCTTGACTGTCATAATGGACGCGGATTTTGTCAATGTCCCTATCACCGTTTCTGGAAATGTATTTGCCTCTACTGATACGTTGAACGGATTCACCGTTCCTAGCAATGCGTCTGACGGTACTCTTTCAATCGGCGGTTCGCAGTCTATCAGTTTGATAAGTGGCTCGCTGAAAACTGCTACGTCAAATCAGTCGATTACGTCAACAAATAATTTCTTAGAGACGCACACCATTTTTAATTACAGCGACAGTAATAACAATAACGACGGAATAATTTTGTCTAAGTCTTCGGATAGTGTCGTGACTGTTAGCGACATTGATGACGGCGAATCATTTAATATAGACGGTTCTACAGCAAGATATTACCGCTCAGGAAACAATTTATTTCAAAGCACGGGAAGCGGCAATACCACTACTTACAAGCTCTATAATTCCACACCCACTACAGACGACGCTGACGATGTTTATGTAGATTTAGCCTCCCTTACCGCTGATAAGAACTGGGACGCGATTATTGCTCCAAATAGTAACGGAGTTCTGGACATAGGTAGTAGCAACACGTATAGCGCACTAGTCTATGATAGTGTGACGAAACCGACAACCAAATACGCCTCACTTATTTCCGCTGGCGACGGCGACTATACCTTGAGCACGATTTCTGGCTCAGATGCTACTCTCTTTACAGCGGCAGTCAGTACTATTTCTCTTTCGGGCGGCAAAACAGTTCTTTATAGTTCTCTTGCTCTCGATGAAACAATCGCTACTGCTAACACTACATTTAAAGTCACGGCGGCAAGTGATGATACATTCTCCGTAAGTAGTGGAACAGACTCAAGCCCAACTATAACTGGGGCAACGGCAATCACCTTGATTAGCGGTTCAATAACTGCCACTCGGAATCAATCAATCACTCTCGGCGACGGAGGCAATACAGTCTTTAAAGTCACGTCCCCCGCTGATATTAGTATTAACTTCAATGGTTCCAAAGCAACAGTTACAGGTGCAGTAGGCGACTCCTTCACTATTCAAAAAGGCTCTGATTCGGCGGTACCTTATAATGTCGTAGCGGACTCTGAAGACACTATGACCTTTACCATTGACAATACTGGTGAAGTTACGATAAGCGGGCTTGATGAAATTAATGATGTCCTTGGATATAACGGTTACAATCACTCTGTCCGAAGTGCGGGTTTTGTCAGAGGTTTGTCAGGCTCTTATAGCCTTTATGGGGGCACTAACGGACACTCTTTGACTAATGAATCCGTAACGACTACTTATCTTGATGAAGCGGATAATTGGTCGTCTCTTGTAACACTGTCTTCTGATGATAAAAGCATAACCATAACGCCCACTGATTTTACATTCCCGTCAATGCTTATCGACAGCGACTTTACTAGCATTTTCGGTAGCATTTCGGGAGATAGTACTTCTTACACACTTAGCAAGAGTAGTAGTGAGCCGACGCTTTCCAAAATTCACATTGCAAACAACAACGTAGCTAACACTCTTTCCTTGGGCAGTGGTTTTACAAGCGTGTCGATTACTTCTGCTAATTCCTCGCTCAATGTCACGGACGCAACTTCTTCCGGTTATCAAGTCCTCCTTTCTAGCACGGGCACAAGTCTTTCTGGTGCAAGAGCCGCCTCTTTAATCAGCGGTTCTTTGACGACAAGCCAAGACAGCCTAACCGTTTCTGTTGGCGATTACTCAGTTGCCGCAACAACAGGTAACGAAATAACTCTGATTGCAGGCAGTAACGTAACTTCTATCGCTGGCGTCTCTTCGGGCGAAAGTTTCAAAGTCGACAATGAAGACTATTTGTTGAGTGCGGTCGGCTTGGTTAGTAATAACAAGCTTTTAAGCAATACAAAACCTAGCGGAACTACCGCTAAGACGTTTACACTTTCCCAGATTACAGGTAGTGATAATTGGGGCGACATGATTGCGCCAAATAGTAGCGGCGTTTTAGCTATCCCCAATACAACAGTACCAGCTTTCGTCGTCGATAACACGGACAGTCCCACAAGCCTTTTCGCGGAACTCACAACCGTAACTGGCGGCTATGCTTTGACGATCTCTGATGATTATGATGGTTGGAATAATGCTTACGCAATCAATATCAATGCTACCAAACTTACTCTTACGGGTGGATTCAGTGGTACAAGCATTAAAGGTGCAACTTCTGGGGCGGCGTTCACGACCAACAGCGATACGTTTATCGTCGAAGACGCTGAATCGGGCGTAATCATAACGAGTGCTAGCAATATCACTCAAACGGCAGGGCTTATCGCTTCGTCAGTCGGGCAATCAATCACTAACGGTAACAACAGCAGTATCATTGCCAACAGCGCAGGTGACGGTTTTAAAGTCAGCGTGGCAAGCAGTGCGGCGACAATCGATGGATTAAACACAGGTGACATATTCACTATCAATGGTACTGACAAATACTCGATAACTGCCCTTGGCTTGGTAACTGGCAATAAATTCTGGCGAGCAAGTGCTACGGAGACTATTTCCTCTGTCACATTAACTGACCTTGGTATTGATAATAACTGGATTGGTATTGCTTCAGTAAACAGCTCTAATGAACTTGTCATTCCACCGACACAAGCCAACGGCATAACTGATTGGATTGTAATCGACAGCCAAAACACTAAATATGGCTTGCTGACTTCGATAGAAGGTGGCTATTCCCTCAGCGGCGGAAGTAGCTACACCAGTTGGGATGACGGTTATACAATCAGCGTTGACGATACAACCATAACTCTTTCAAGCGACTTTAAGAATTCAAAGATTACCGGTGAGAATTCAGGCGCGGCGTTTACTGTCGACAACCTGTCGGGTGGTGTTTTTACCGTAGTAGATTCTTCGACGACGGGTAGTGCAAGTATCACAGGCGCAAGGCAAATTAATCAGACGGCGGGAATCATTGCGCTTAGCAGTTCCAGACAGTCAATCGTTGCAGGAAGTCATACAATATCGGGCGTGGCAGGTAGCACGCAAGACAGCATTGCAGGTTTAGGCATAATCTCTTCTGTCAAGAATGGTAACGTGACGATTGGCGCGTTGAATACGGGCGATTCGTTCATTATAGACGGCAATGAAACTTATACTCTCCTCAGCAACGGAAGATTCCAACGCTCGGACAATCTGCTTTGGAGCGGCGATACTGTTGCCACGTCATACGGCTCCATTGCTCTTGATGATTTGAGTAATGATACTTGGAACGGCTTAATTAAAGCAAACAATGGTACCCTGTCTATCAATTCGACGGCGGTCACAGTCTTTGATAACGTGTCTTCGGCGTTCATTGTAAGCGACACGGCTAATCCCACGACGATTTACGGCAAGTTGACCAAAGGCGATGACGGCTACACCTTAAGCAGTCCGACTACAAGAGATGCTAGCCTTAGCTCCATTACGGTTGATTTGGAAAAAGTCACCTTCACGAGAGATTTGCTTGATACCACCATTAAAGCTGGCGAAACTGAATTCATGGCGACGAAGGCACCCACAACAGGCTTTACCGTCAATTATAGCAATGATGAAGTTTCCATTGACGACGCAACGGCTATTAGTCTGTTATCGGGCGGACTCACGCTTACCGATTCCAATCAAACAGTCACGTCTAATGGCAATACAATTCAAGTTGATTCGGGCGATGGTGTTAGTGTCGATTACGATAGCGAGACAGTGACTATTGCCAATATCGCTACCGAAAATGAAAGCGTCACAATTAACGGCTATACTTATAAGCTCCTAAGTGGCGACGGCTTCACGATAGAAATTACCGACGACGGCACCGATAATACAAAGACAACGCTTAAAGGTCTGAATAATGGCGATAAGTTCACAATCACGGACAGCAACAACGATTACTACACGTTTACTTATACCGATGCCGGCTTAACGAAGTCACAGGCAAATAAGAGTACCAGTTCATATATATTAACGACCCTTACTCCCAAGAATAATCAACTTACACTTGGGGCTTTGTGGGAAGATACTGATTGGCTGGGGTTTGCGGAGGCTCCTAACGGGGCTATAACGATAGACAACACCTTATCAAAGGGCACATCCATTCTTGTTGATTCAATAGATGCTCCTACAAAGAATTACGGCAAGATTACATATTCTGATGATAATGGCTACACGCTTAGCGACTACGAAGACGCGCCCGCGTCAATAACTGTCAAGAGTACCACAGCAACGATTAGTTCAGAATTCTCGAAGATATCTCTCACCGCCACTTCTGCCAATAAGATTAATCTGACCACTCTAGGCGATGACACCTACTCTATAACCGGCACAGTCTCTAGCGTCGACATTGAGAATAAGACTTTTACGCCCGTTGTAGGTGATTCGTTCACAGTCAACGATACCGCATATCTGATGACGAACGCGGGCTTAACCAAGACTGATAGCAATGAGATTTGGACGACGGCGGACGTTACAAGTTATATCTTGCCCACAGAGACTGACGGCACTTGGTCTAATATTGTTGAGCTGACATCAAAAGGCGTGCTTGATTTCAGTAGCGTAACGGTAGAGGCGGGTAATAATGTTATTGTCACGAACGACTTAAGCGCACGGCGGGCAACGATTACTGCTACGGATAGTCTTTATGATTTAAGCGCAACCGACACCGATAATCGGATTGCAACGATTAAGCTCACCTCTACAACTCCGGCGATTACTACCGACTTTGCAACGACAGTTCAGACGGACGGCGGCACTTACACTGTAAACGGCAAAGCCTACACCACGACCGACGGATTAACGATATACGTAACCAGCACTAGTTCTACACTTAACACAGGCACAGTTACACTTACCAAAGACGCGGCGGCAGTCACAGCTACGACGAGCCAAACAGCAATCTTCGTGACGGACGATGATGTAACTATTACGGCGACGGCTACGAACGGTGTATGGACTTCGTTAGGCAATCTCGACGCGGGCGATACATTCACGATAGGCGACACCACTTATAAAGTCTTCGGCACAACCACCCTTGCTAAGCTAGACAGCAGCGGCGAGATTGATACGCTCTACAACGGCACGATAACAAATGCCACGCTCAATTACAATAAAGTTGTCGACGATGATAACTACGACTCGATTATTTCACTCAATGCAAGCTCTCAACTCGATCTTACTAAGACATATACCATTGCTACGACGGCAGTTGTTGTTGGCGTTGATACAAGCGGCGACATTGACCCGACGAATAGAATTGCTCAGCTTGCTTACAATGATGACCAAACAGGCTACGTGCTCAGTAGTGTCGACGGTGGCAATATTAATAACCTTGCGGCTGTCCTCCTCAATTCGGCGTATAAAATTTTCTCAACGACTCTTGACACGACAGTAACCACCGTTGGTATTGAAAGCTTCACTGTAAACGATAAGAACTTCAACGCACAGAACGCCTTGACCATTGAGACGGAATCGGGCAACGCGTATTTAACTAATGGCAAAGTCAAGCTTGAAGACGACGTGATTAACACGCGTACCACTACCGACGAAACGATTACGGCGACCACAGGCTCCTTGATAGTTACGGTCAGCGATAACACCACAGTAACTATCAGCGACCTTGAGGCAAGCGAGGCGTTCACCTACGGTAGCAGTACTTATACGATGTCTTCGGCGGGCTTAGTCACGAGCAATAAGATTAATCCCAACGCGGCGACTACAAACAGCATTACCACTGCGGAATTGGTTGGCGACGATTGGAAGACGATTTGGCAAGCGACCGACGGCGCATTGAATATAACTAGTGCTGTTCCTGCAGAGGCTTATGTCGTCGATTACAATGCGAGCAATCCGAGCGGGGCAGTTAATTATGGCAAGCTCACCAAGGGCGATGACGGTTACACATTCACGCAGAGCACGGCACTAAGCAGTATCACAGTCGACGGGGTTAAGGTGACATTGCCGAGCGATTGCGCGGGCGTGTCGATAACGGCAAAGGGCGCGACGTTCTCAGTGACGGCAAGCGACGCCTTCACGATAGACGCGACCTCAACGACGCTAGGCATAAGCGATGTAACGGCGGTAACACTAACGAGCGGGACAATCCCGGCGACGACTGACATACCGATAACGGCAAATGGCAACGTGATAACGCAGACGGAAGGCGACGGCTTAACAGTGACAGTCGACGGCGATGATGTCACGGTCGGCAGTTTGAATACGGGCGACAAGTTCACGGTCGGCACGACGACTTACGAGATGACAGAGGCTGGCTTACTCGACACGACGAATCAAGAACTACTCTCGGACGTGACGACGAGTTACACGCTGGGCACGGACTTCACGCCGATAATCGCGGTTGAATCGGACGG
>JAFWCT010000056.1 GCA_017534385.1 Selenomonadaceae bacterium | reverse complement strand
GTGGCTGATTCTCGACGACTTCACAGGCGCGAACCTTTACGCGGGAACGATTGAAAACCTGCGCATCTTCGGAATACTTCAGCGGCTGGCGTTGACTTATGCCTTTGGACTTTTACTGGCGCGGGCGATACGCAACGACCTTGGAGTTTTACTCGCGGCGTTTGCATTGCTAATCGTTTCGTCAATCGGCTTTCATGTCTACGCGCCCGATAATCCCTTTGACCAAGCGCACAACATTAGCCGCGCCGTCGATTACATTTTGCCCGGCGTGAATCATATTTATGAGCCGACGATTGACCCCGAAGGACTTTACGGCACACTTGCAAGCACGGCGTCTTTCCTGTTAGGATTCTTAGCGGGCAAAGTCCTTCTCGACAACGCGGCGTTGCGTGATAAACTTTTCCTGCTTGCTGTGGGAAGTTTGATTCTTCTTATCGCGGGCAACGTGTGGAGTTCGATTGACATCGTCTCCAAAATATTATGGACAGCTCCCTTCGCGCTGATAACTTCTGGCGTGGAAGTCGTCCTGCTAATTGCCTTGATAAGACTGCTCGACGCCCGCCCGAATTCAAAAAGATTTTTCCAGCCACTCGCCGCAGTCGGAATGAACCCGCTGTTCTTCTTCCTGCTAACGAACGTCGGATTGGTCTTGCTTAATGCAATCCCGTCGCCCAACGAAGGCATGGGCTTTTATGTTTGGTTTTTTATAAGCACGTTCAGCCACTTGATAACGCCGGAGTTCGGCTCGATGATATTTTGCCTGCTGTGGTGTATGCTGTGGTTGCCAATCGCCCAGATTCTTTATAGAATGAACGTCACGATAAAGATTTGAGGAGGAAACTTTATGGCATATTGGAAATCACAAAATTTGAAGGACGTAATATCAAGTATCAAAGACGAGGAATTTGTTTTGCCTGTCATTCAACGCAGGCTTAAATGGGACGAAGATAAAATTGAATTGCTTTTCAACAGTTTGCTTAAAGGTTATTCATTCGGCGCAATAATCGTTTTGGAAGAGGAAAAAGATTCATCTCCGTTATTCGCTTTCCGTAAATTTTGTCTTGATTTTTCCAAGAAAGACGACGCACTCTTGTCCGAAGACGTACCCCTATTGTCGCGCACGCAATTTTTTGTTATCGACGGACAGCAACGCTTGCAGAGTTTTTATATCGGGCTGTGCGGCTCTTATAACGGAAAGATACTTTACTTCGATTTGTTCAGTAAGTTTAAGGAAGACGAGTACGAATTCAAGTTTAACTCGCCCGAAAAGCAAAAAGTTTTGCCTACACAGAAAAATTTTTGGTATCCCACAAAAGATTTGTACGACCGCTTATCTAATGTGCGCGACGCTCCGAACGTTGCCGACGAAATTTGTGCAAAACATGAGATTGCCGACGGTGAAAAGAGACGACACGTTGAGAGAAATATCCAAAAATTTTACGAAAGCATTTTCAGAGATGATAGTGTTGGCATTTCGCGAGTCACATTGAACAAAGAGAGAAATCCGACGGAAAATCGTCAGCGTATGGTTGAGCTGTTTCAACGTCTTAATACCGAGGGAATACGTCTGAACACATTGGATTTAGTCGCCTCTAGATTAAAAGGTTTTGATTACAGAATGGAAGACTTCCTAGACACCGTCGTTGAGGAAAACAAAGAAATCCGTCTTGGTCAAGATGAAATTGTAAAGTTGCTGATGACTTTGCGTGATACACCTTCTCTTGCCATTACGAATTTGGACGCTTCCACTTCTGTTGAATGGGCAAATTTTGCCTTGAATAACTCTGACAAAATTAAATCGACGCTCAAGACGCTCCGAGAATTTTTGAAAGCGACTAATGATTACGATTGGTTCAACTCCAAAGCAGGGAAAAAATATTCGCCAGTGCCGCTTTGTATCTTGGCTTATCACATTTTCTATAGCGAACACGCTGACAAAGATTTTGCTGATATGAGACGTTGGCTCCGCATTTCTCTGTTAAATGACGTCTTCGCTGCTCGTGGCAATGGTTGGGATCCTACTAGAACTGGACTTATACAATTGCACGGCGTTTTGAAGAATTATCTCAGTCAGACTTTTCCTGTTGATGAGCTTTTTACAGTTTATAAAGAGAATTGTAAATCGATAATTTTCCGCTCCGAAATAACAGCCGATAACATTATTGACGAACTAACTAAAAGTCAGAAATATATTTTCTATCTTATCTACGGTAGCAAATCGGAATTGCTACTTGGAGAAGCGGATCATATACAACCGAGAAATCTCTTGCTGAATTACGTTGTAGGAAATAAATTAACTGAGCCAATGATTGATAGCGTGGCAAATCTGGAAATGCTAAGTCGGGACGATAATCGAACAAAGAGCGACAAAAAGTTAAAAGATTGGATAAAGAAACAACCCGACAGGCAAGAGTACCTTGAAAGGCATCTGATTCCTAGCGACGAAGCTCTTTGGAGACCTACCAACTTCAGACAATTTCTCAAAGCACGGGCGCAACTGATAGTCAACAAGATTAACGACTCAATGAAATGAGGTGGCGTTGATGATTGACGACGAGGAATTCATACGCGGCAATGTGCCGATGACTAAACGCGAAGTCAGGGCATTGACATTGGCGGAGGCGCGGCTTGATTCTGATTCAATCGTCGTGGACGTGGGCGCAGGTACTGGTTCCATTACGGTTGAGGCGGCATTGATTGCTAAGCGCGGAAAAGTTTTCGCTATCGAACGCAAAGCCGAGGCAGTCAAGCTTATCAAACTCAACGTCGAAAAATTTTCCGTGGCGAACGTCGAGGTAATCTGCGCGGAGGCTCCTCAAGGCCTACAAGACTTGCCCGAAGTGGACGCAGTGATAATCGGTGGCTCCGGCGGGAATACGGATAGGATTCTTGACGTGCTCAACACTAAGTTAAAGGTCGGCGGGCGAATCGTCGTCAACGCGATAACAATTCAAACGTCGGCGGGCGCGTTGGAATACTTCAGGCGTCACAACTGGAATTATGAGGCGTTCCAAGTGCAAATCACGCGCCTAAAGAAAATCCGAGCGTATGACATGGGGCAGGCGTTGAATCCCGTTTGGATTATCGCGGCACAGAAACCTTAAGGAGGAATGTTTATGTTCATAACAAAACCAATGGAGATTGAAAACCGTAGCATGGAGATAATCGCGCCGCATTTGGCAGGGCTGACACTAAGTGACGACGAACGCAAGATTTATTCGCGAATGATTCATGCGTCGGGCGACGTGGGCTACGCGCCGATAATCAAAATCCACCCGCAAGCAGTCGAGGCGACTAAGGAGGCACTTTTGCGCGGGGCGAATGTCTTTACTGATGTTGAAATGGTCAAGCGCGGGATAAGCCTTCGGACGCTCAAGAAGTTTGGCGGCGAAATCTTTTGCAAGGTCGCTGATGATGACGTTCGCGAACGCGCTAAGGCGGAGGGCATTACTCGTTCGATGGCGGCGATGAGGATTTTTGGTAAGCAACTGGGCGGACAGATTGTCGCGATTGGCAATGCACCAACTGCACTCTTTGAAGTCTTGCGGCTCGTGCGTGAAGAAAATATCCGTCCCGTTGTGATAATCGGTGTGCCGGTCGGGTTCGTGGGTGCCGCAGAGGCTAAAGCTCAACTCGCCGCGCAAGACGTGCCGTTTATCACGGTCGCGGGCAGTAAAGGCGGCTCGTCAATCGCGGTCGCGGCTCTCAATGCGATTCTTTATATTTTGGACAGTTCATGCGGTCTTAACGGGAGGTAAGTTATCATGATGAAGGAATGCAAGATTACAATCCTCAAGACTACGTTGCAGAAAGATTTGGCGGCTGAATATGGCGTGCCGAACCTGTCAACGTGCCCGATGATGAGGGAAGGGCAAACTTTTTACGCGTCGTGGGCTAAGCCCGAAGGTTTTTGCGACGAAGCCTGGAAAGCGGTTTATCAATACGTCTTCGCACTGGCGCACGGGGCTGACGGTTGGTATTACGGCGACTGGATTGACGAAAAACATAAAGGCGTTGCTATTTGCTCGTGCAATGACGGTTTGCGCCCCGTTATCATGAAAATTGAACGGACTGATGAAGATGCAGACTGATTTCCCCCGAATAATCATCGCAGCGACGCAAAGCGGCTCTGGCAAGACAACTTTAACCGCCGGATTGCTCGCGGCTCTGAAAAATCGCGGCTTAAACGTTCAAGCGTACAAAATCGGCCCAGATTATATCGATACGGGCTGGCATGAACTCGCAAGCGGTAAAATCTCCCACAATCTCGATAGCTGGCTCGTCGGGAAGGATAAACTCAAAAAATTTTTCGTCAAGACCGCTCAAGGCGCAATTTCAATCGTCGAAGGCGTCATGGGACTTTATGACGGCGGGCAAGGCGGCATTTCTTCCAC
>JAFWCT010000055.1 GCA_017534385.1 Selenomonadaceae bacterium | reverse complement strand
GTCGGCTTAATCGAGGCTATGGCGATTATCGCAACGGTCGTAGCACTCATCATGCTCTACGCCAACCCGCTTCTTTAATGCGCAACGCGAGAGGCGCACTTAAAGGGGTGATTTGTTTTGATTGAAATTAACGCAACGATTATCGCGCAGATACTCAACTTCCTAATCCTCGTTGTTATCTTGCGTGCGGTTGCTTATAAACCGGTGGCGCGGCTCCTTCAGCAACGTTCGGACAAAATCCGTCACGACCTCGAACAAGCGGACGCCGATAAGAAAGCCGCCGAACAAACCTTGACGCAATACAAAGCTCAGCTCGCCGACGCGCAAAAGAAAGCTCAAGCAATCGTCGAGAAAGCAAACGTTACAGCCCGTCAAGAACACGACGCCGCAGTTGCCGAGACGCGTAAGGAAATCGAACGCATGAAGCTAACTGCGCAAGCCGAGATTGAGAACGAACGCAACCGCGCCTTTGAGGAAATGAAGTCGCAGATTGTCACGCTTAGTTTGGCGGCGGCTGGCAAGGTCGTTTCTAAAAACCTTGACACCAAAGAGAATGATAAGCTCGTTAACGATTTCATTTCCAAGCTTGATAAGAACATGTTCGCGGATATAAAGTGAGGTGCCGCAATGCTTAACATTCAGCTTGCCTCCAAATATGCCACGGCGATTTTCGAGATTGCTAAGGAAGAGAAAAACCTTGACGGCTATGACAAAGACTTAAGCAGGGTTCGCGCTGATGTCTTCGATATTCCAGACGCCGTGAAGTTCTTCCAAAATCCGCTTGTCCCTCAGCAAGCCAAGAAAGATTTACTCAAGCGGGCGTTCGATAAAGAAATCTCCGCGACCGTCATGAATTTCCTTATGCTTCTGGTGGACAAGAAACGTATCGGCGTCTTCCGCGAGATTCACGATATTTTTACCTCGCTCAAGAACAAGGAGCAGGGAATTTTAATCGCGGACGTGACGACGGCTTTTACCCTAAGCAAGAAACAACAAGACGCGCTTATTAAAAAGCTCACGTCACTGACGGGGCGCAAGGTCAAAGTTCGCACTCATAAGGACGCCTCGATTTTGGGCGGACTCATTTTAAAGATTGGCGATAAGCGAATCGACGGTTCAGCCGCCGGTCGCTTACGCGCCTTGCAAAACTCTTTGTCAGTCAATTCGATAGGAATTTGAGGTGACGAAACAAATATGAAGATAAATCCAGATGAAATCACTGCCATAATTAAGGAACAGATTAAGAATTACAACGTCGATTTGAATGTTGACGAGGTCGGCACGGTCATTGAGATTGGCGACGGCATTGCGCACATTCACGGGCTAGATAAGGCTATGTCGGGCGAGTTGCTCGACTTCGGCGATGATATTTTTGGTCTCGTCCTTAACCTTGAGCAAGATAACGTCGGTGCGGTTATACTCGGTCGCGACAACGAAATTAAGGAAGGTCACACCGTTAAACGCACGGGCAAGATTATGCAGGTTCCAGTCGGCGAAAACATGATTGGGCGCGTCGTAGATGCTCTCGGTCGTCCGATTGACGGCAAGGGACCGATTAAGACTGATAAGGCTCGTCCGGTTGAGTTCAAAGCTCCAGGCATTGCGGATAGGAAATCAGTTCATGAGCCGTTGCAGACGGGCTTAAAGGCAATCGATGCGCTAGTGCCGATTGGTCGTGGTCAGCGCGAATTGATCATCGGCGACCGTGGCATTGGCAAATCGGCAATCGCTATCGACACCATCATTAATCAGAAGGGGCAGAACTGTATCTGCGTTTACGTGGCGATTGGTCAGAAGGCGTCAACGGTTGCTCGCGTCGTCAAAGTCCTTGAGGATCATGGCGCAATGGAATATTCAATCGTCGTTGCGGCAACGGCTGCTGACTCGGCTCCGCTACAATACCTCGCGCCGTATTCGGGCGTCACTATGGCGGAATACTTCATGTACGAGAAGCACGGACACTGCCTCTGCATTTACGACGACTTGACTAAACACGCGGCGGCTTATCGTGCAATGTCTTTGCTGTTAAGGCGTCCTCCCGGTCGTGAGGCTTACCCCGGCGACGTTTTCTATCTGCACTCCAGACTTTTGGAACGCGCCGCGAAGTTAAGTGACAGACTCGGTGCAGGTTCCATTACTGCTTTGCCGATTATCGAGACGCAAGCGGGCGACGTTTCCGCTTACATTCCCACGAACGTTATATCAATCACCGACGGGCAGATTATGCTTGAGACTGACTCTTTTTATTCGGGCATACGTCCGGCAATCAGCGTCGGCTTGAGTGTTTCTCGTGTCGGCGGCAGTGCGCAGATTAAAGCAATGAAACAAGTCGCGGGCACAATGCGCCTTGACCTTGCACAGTACAGAGAGCTGGCGGCGTTCGCGCAATTCGGTTCCGACCTCGACAAGGCGACTAAGGCTCAACTCGACCGCGGCGCACGCATGGTTGAGACGCTTAAGCAATCGCAGTACTCGCCGCTTGCCGTTGAAGACCAAGTCTTGACGATTTACACGGCGGTTAAGGGTTTCTTGGCTGATATTCCCGTTGACAAGGTCGTTACCTTCCACAATGACTTTATCAAGTTCATGCACGCTAACCACCCCGACATCGGCAAGAAGATTGCGGATAAGAAAAAGCTTGACGACGCACTTGAGGCTGAGATGAAGGCGGCAATCACCGAGTTTAAAGAGACAGTCACCTACAAGGTTGCGGAGTGAGGCGGTGGCGTAAATGGCAAATTTACAACACATACGCCGCCGGATTAAGAGCGTCAAGAACATTCAAAAGATAACCAATGCAATGGACATGATAGCGCGTTCGAGATTCAATGCGGCGCGTGATGCACTGCTGTCGAACGTCCCCTACGTCACCAAGACTAAGGAAATCATGCGGCGGGTTATGGGGCAAATGCGCGGTCAAGAGTATGAGCACCCGTTCATAAAGACACGTGACGAACTCATTGCTGAACAACAGGAGGGCGCAGGAAAGTTCTTGTTTATCGTCATTGCGTCCGATAAAGGGCTGGCGGGTTCTTTTGCAAGCAACGTCTTCAAGTCGGCGCACGATACGATTGAATACGACGGCACCGAGGCGAACACTTCCCTTGACGACGACGGCGACGACGAGAACTTTCACAAGAAGAACTTCGACGCGCTCAAAGGCATTAAGCCGGCGGGTAAACGGACTCCCAAGCAACAACGTCAAATGTCTGCGACTGGTTCCGTGGCTAAGGCGACAGCTCATCAAGGCGGCGCAGATTCTTCGGGCGCGAAAGTCTCCGTTGCCCGCGAATATCACGACGCAGATTATATTGACGGCATTGAACTTATCACCGTCGGCAGGAAGGCGACTACGCACTTTAAGCAACGCGGCTATAACATCATCAAGAGCTATCACGGCATAAGCGAGCGTCCGCAATACAAATACGCCAAAGAGATTACCGATTTGGTTATGGAACGGTTTGCAAGCGGCGAGATTATCGACGTGACTTTGATTTATACTCAGTTCAAGTCGGCGATAAGTTGCGTGCCCGATGACGTGACTTTGCTCCCGATTGTCACTGACGATTACGCGAAGTCCAGCGCGAATCTCAAAGAGGAATACATTTACGAGCCGGACGTTGTGTCTTTGTTGGATAAGTTCATGCCGCGCAGGATTGCCACGAGGATTTATGGCGCAATGCTTCACTCGGCGGCGTCGGAGTTGTCCTCACGAATGAATGCAATGAGTAATGCAACCGATAATGCGCAAGAACTCGTCGGCAGACTCAATCTCTTCTACAACAAAGTTCGTCAAGCGGGCATCACCAACGAGATTAACGAAATTGTCGGTGGTGCCAACGCGCTTGAGTAAAGGAGTGACAAAAATTTGGCGAAAGGTAAAGTGGTTCAGGTTATCGGCGCGGTCGTCGACATTGAATTTCCCGTCGGCGAACTGCCCGAAATCTTGAACGCAGTAAAAATAAAAGGCAAGTCAGGCAACGTGGAGATTGACCTTGTCGCGGAAGTCATGCAACACTTAGGCGACGGCGTCACCCGTTGCATTGCAATGAGTTCGACGGATGGACTTGTTCGCGGCATGGAGGCTGAAGATACCGGCGCACCGATTACGATTCCCGTCGGCGAAGAGTGCTTAGGGCGCGTCTTCAATGTCTTAGGGCAAACCGTCGACAACAATCCTAAACCCGTCGGCAACAAACACTGGAGTCCGATTCACCGCAAAGCCCCAACGTTTGAAGAGCAAGAGACTTCGACGCAGATTCTTGAGACGGGCATTAAGGTCGTCGACTTGATTGCGCCATATTCTCGCGGCGGCAAGACTGGTCTCTTCGGAGGCGCAGGCGTTGGCAAGACGGTTATCATCATGGAGCTTATCCACAACATAGCAACGGAGCACGGCGGATACTCGGTGTTCTCTGGCGTCGGCGAACGCACTCGCGAAGGCAATGACCTTTGGTCGGAGATGACGGAGTCCGGCGTTATCGACAAAACGGCTCTGGTTTATGGGCAGATGAATGAGCCGCCTGGAGCACGTATGCGCGTCGGCTTAACCGGCTTGACTATGGCTGAATACTTCCGCGACGCTTTGGGCAAAGACGTTCTGTTGTTCATAGACAATATCTTCCGTTTCATACAGGCAGGCTCGGAGGTCTCGGCTCTGCTCGGTCGTATGCCCTCCGCCGTCGGTTATCAGCCAACTCTTACCAATGACGTTGGCGCACTGCAGGAGCGTATCACTTCTACTAAGCGCGGTTCGATAACGTCCGTGCAAGCTGTCTATGTCCATGCAGACGACTTGACTGACCCGGCACCCGCCGCGACGTTTACGCACCTTGACGCAACGACAGTTCTTAGCCGTCAGATTGCGGAGCTTGGCATTTATCCCGCCGTTGACCCGCTCGACTCGACAAGCCGTATCCTTGACCCCAACGTCATCGGGCGCGAACATTACGAGGTTGCTCGCGGCGTGCAGGCGGTCTTGCAGAAGTATAAAGAACTCCAAGACATTATCGCGATACTCGGCATGGAAGAGCTTAGCGACGACGACAAGTTGACAGTCAGCCGCGCAAGGAAGATTCAACGTTTCCTATCGCAACCGTTCTTCGTCGCGGAAGTCTTCACGGGTTCGCCCGGCAAATACGTCCCGCTGAAAGATACGATTCGCGGCTTCAAAGAAATTCTTTCCGGCAAATACGACGACTTGCCCGAAGCGGCATTCTACATGGTCGGCGGCATTGAGGAGGCCGTTGCAAAGGCTGAGAAACTCAAGGAGGCGTGAGGTATGTCCACAATCCTGCTTGAGGTTGCCACGCCCGACAAAGGCGAAGTCTACGCAAAAGATATTAACATGCTAATCACCCGTTCGATTGTCGGGGAGCTGGGAATCTTGCCCAAGCACGCAAATCTTTTGACGGAGCTTATCCCGC
>JAFWCT010000054.1 GCA_017534385.1 Selenomonadaceae bacterium | reverse complement strand
GACAAGCACGAAGTCATCAACCAACGCGATATGGTCTGGGTAGCCCGCCTTGCCCGTCTGACTTTTGGAAGCGGTCTTCAATGCGCCGTCAATCTCGACGTTATGACTGCTCTGCGTCTCCGAAAAGATTTCCACAGCCTCTAAGCGATTCTGAATGTAGTTCGTGAAGTCAGCCTCAAGTCTCATGTCCTAACCTCCTTTGAGGCATTATATCATTACTGCTTGAACTGGTAAAACTCAACGCGGTCTGATATAATGCGGGAAATTTTTTACGGAGGCAAATGAATGGGAAAGAGTATCACGCCGACAATCGAAGGCGGCTTGCTGGTCGCGATAACGGTAATCCTTGGGCTAGTCACGGTCTACGTCCCGATTATCGGCATGTTTGTAGAATTCTTCTGCGCGGTGCCGCTTGCAGTCTTAACGGCGCGTCAAGGGGCTGGCAAGGGATTAACGGCTTTGGTCGTCGCGTTTATCTTGTTGTCAATGCTAATCAGTCCGCTGTTGGCTACGAGGCTTGCGCTAAGCTTCGGAGTATGCGGCGTGGCTCTGGGTTGGTGCGTGCGTAAAGGCTTCGGCGCAGTAAGAATCTTCGTGACGACATTAATCGTTGCGTCAGCCGCGCAGGTCTTGACGCTTACATTGCTACTAATCATCATGGACATTAACTTCATCGACACGCAGATTGAGCTAGTGCGCGAGTCCTTCAACGAATCCTTTGCAATGTATGAGTCAATGGGCGTGGACAAGGCGCAAATCAATCAGACAAAGGAACAAGTCGAACCGGCACTGCAGACGCTTGCCTTGCTTATGCCGACGCTAATCATGTTGACGGCGATAATAAATTCCGTGGCGGTGTGGTTCACGTCGAAGTGGATATTTCCCAAGCTGCAAATGTCAATTCCGTCGTTGCCGCCGTTCGCCGAGTGGAAATTCCCCGTGCCTTTCTTCTACACAGCGATAATCGGCGGGCTGGGCATGTATTGGAGCTTCACACGCGGCTGGACGCAAATTCAAGAGGTCTCACTGAACTTAACAGTAATCTCAATGCTTATCGGGCTGATTCAAGGGCTAGCGTTGCTGTCGTTTATCTTTGACCGCTACAAGCTTTCCAAACTCATGCGGCGGATTTTCTACGTGCTGTTGGTGTTGAATATGTTCTTGCTTCAGCTGGTGGCGGTGACGGGCTTACTAGACATGCTGTTTGACTATCGCAAAAGATTTTTCAAGGGAGGTGATTAAGTGCCGAGAATTTTATCTGCGTGGCCCGACGCCGTAATCAATCTAGCGGTGATGCTGGTTATGGTCGCAGTCATCTTCCAATACAATAAAATCTTGGGCATCATGGCTTGCTTAGCGTGGGGGCTGTTATGTTGGTTTGCTCACGTCAGGCGTAAGGATAGAGAGAAACGCTTCAAAGAGTACGCCGAGAACGTTATCGGGAACTTCAATGACATGATGTATTACGCAATGACTAAGTTGCCCGAAGGAATCATCATCGTCGACGAGGAGCAGCGGCTTCAATGGTGCAACTCAATCATGCAGGACTTTGCTGAAGTCATTCCTCAGCAAGGCATGGACGTTGAAGAATTTTGGGAAGGACTGTTGCCAGAGGAGATATTGACGCCGGAGCCTCCCGAAGGTGAATACCGCGTGAAGTCGTTAAGGCATAGGACTTTGGAGGACGGCACGGTTGAGGAGTTCTATCGCTACTTCTTGGTTAAGTATCGACACCTGCAAGCCAATCCGGACTATTCGCGTATGATAGTCCTGTTTGCGCACGAGATTACCCTTTACGAAGATTTGAAGGTTGAATACGCCCAAAGTCGCACGGCTCTTGTCTATGTGCAGATTGATAACTATGACGAGGTTACACAGGGCTTGAACGAGGCAGAAAAGACTTCGCTAATGCTTTCCGCTAGCGAGATTCTGGAAGAGTGGGTTCAGTCGTTGTCAGGCTTTATGCGGCGCGTGTCAAGCGATTTGTTTCTTGTCCTATTGGAGCACCGAGCCTTGAACACGGCGATTGAGCAAAAGTTCATCGTGCTAGATAAGGTTCGACAACTCGTCAACAAGCACCAACTGCAGGTTACGTTGTCAATGGGAGCCGCAATAGCTGAGAAGCCTTCCGATGAACAGTCAATGAGTGAACTCGACGTAAAGGCGCAGGCGGGCTTGGATTTGGCATTGGCACGCGGCGGAGATCAAGTAGCAGTAAACATAGGCGACAAGATGCAATTCTTCGGCGGACGCGCTAAGGCTATCGAACGCAATACCCGCGTCAAAGCTCGTGTCATGAGCCATTCGATACGCGACACAATAGCGGCGGCTGATGAAGTCTTTATTATGGGGCACACCCGCGAAGATTATGACGCGTTCGGGGCGGCAGTCGGCGTCATGCTTATGGCGCGGCAGTTGAATAAGCCCGTGCATATCGTCCTTAGCAACTGGCTTGACAGCATAGAAAAGGTTATCAGCTTACTCAAGAAGGACGAGGCTTATAAAGATTTGTTTGTCAGCGCAAACGACGTCACAATCTCCACGTCGCTTGAGCCGTTGCTTGTGGTAGTCGATACCTTTATTC
The DNA here is from genome assembly GCA_017534385.1 of Selenomonadaceae bacterium. Taxonomy (GTDB): domain Bacteria; phylum Bacillota; class Negativicutes; order Selenomonadales; family Selenomonadaceae; genus Quinella. The sequence goes on along the minus strand of JAFWCT010000054.1, from coordinate 45,979 downwards.
CGCACCTTGTAGCCGCGCCGCAACTCCTTAACCGAATAGAAAAGATTATCGTCATTGACCACCACCGCCGCAGTGAGAACACCATTAAGAACACCGCGATAACTTATCTGGAGCCAGGCTCCTCTTCAACGTGCGAAATGGTTACCGAACTTTTGATGTACTTCGACGAAAAGATTAAGATAGGTAAGCTTGCGGCAACGGCGATTTATTCGGGCATCGTCGTCGACACGAAAAACTTTTCCGTGCAAGCGGGCGCGAGGACTTTCGAGGCGGCGGCTTATCTGCGCCGGAGCGGAGCTGACCCCGTCGTCGTGAACTACCTTTTCAAGTCGGACTTCGAGACTACGGTTTCACTTGCCAAGACTAAGGCGCAGTCAGAGTATTATGAAGGCGGGCTGGTCGTCTCCTACATTGAACACCTTATCCCGAACGTGCAAGCAATCGCTGGTCAGGCGGCGGACGGGCTTTTGCGTGTCGAGGATGTGCGCATGACGATTATCCTTTTCCAAATGAAAGACGACACCGTCGGTATAAGCGCACGGTCGGCGGGCGATTTGAACGTTCAAGTTATCATGGAGCAATTCGGCGGCGGCGGTCATCAAAATGTGGCGGGGGCGCAAGTTAAGAACGTGCCCATTCTTGAGCTTAAAAAGTCTGTCGTCGAGGCGGCTCGCAAATACATTGCCGAGACTGATAAGCCCACAACTAAAAGAGACTGACTATAAATGGACGACACTCCCAACGAAAATGAACTGGACTTGTTGTCAGACGAAGAAAAACTCCCAGTCAATATGACGGGGAGTTTTTTGATGTTCGTTATTTAATTTATCCTCATTGAATCAACGCTGTCTTCAATACTTCGTCCATGTTCTCGACGGGCACGAACTCCAACTTCTCGCGAACGCTTTCGGGTATGTCTTCAATATCGGGCGCGTTTTCCTTGGGCAGGATAATCGTATGCATTCCCTCACGATACGCCGCCAAGACTTTTTCCTTAAGCCCGCCTATCGGCAAGACATTTCCGCGCAGGGTAATCTCACCAGTCATCGCGACATCAGAGCGGACTTTCTTTTTGGTCAAGGCAGAAATCATCGCCGTTGCCATTGTGATACCCGCGCTAGGTCCGTCCTTTGGAACTGAACCTTCAGGCACGTGCACATGAATATCATTCTTTTCGTAGAAATCGTCGGCAAGCTTCATCAAGTCGCTACGGCTGCGAATGTAAGTTAAGCCTGCCTGCGCGGACTCCTGCATCACTTCGCCGAGCTTGCCTGTCAACAGAAGTTTGCCGTTGCCCTTGAGGACGATTGCCTCCGTCGAAAGAATATCGCCGCCGACTTCCGTCCACGCCATACCCGTCGACACTCCAACTTGCGGTTCCTTCTCACCATGTGTCTGCATGAACTTCGGACGCCCTAAGAAATCGCGCAGATTCTTTTTCGTGATGTAGACAACGCCCTCGTGACCTTCGACGATTTTTCTTGCCGCCTTACGACATGCACGCCCGATAATCCGTTCCAGTTCACGGACGCCCGATTCCCGCGTATACTCGGCGATAATCTCCTGCAACACGCCCTTGGCAAAGACGACATCGCCGCCCTTAAGACCGTTCTCTTCCTTCTGACGTTTGGTTAGGTAGCGGCGGGCAATCTCCAACTTCTCCTGTTCAGTGTAACTCGACAGCGTGATAACTTCCATGCGGTCGCGCAAGGGCTTAGGTACCGTGCTAAGGTTGTTCGCCGTGACTATCCACAGCACCTTAGACAAGTCAAACGGCGTGTCTATGTAATGGTCGCTGAACGAATTATTCTGCGCGGGGTCAAGCACCTCAAGCAAAGCCGCCGAAGGGTCGCCCGCATAACCGTCCTTGCCGAGCTTGTCAATCTCGTCGAGCAGGAACACCGGATTATTTGCGCCAGCCTTCTTCAAGCCCTGAATGATTCTTCCCGGCAATGCCCCAACGTAAGTCCGACGATGCCCGCGAATCTCCGCCTCGTCACGAATGCCGCCTAAACTCGCACGGATAAACTTTCTGCCCATAGCCTTCGCAACTGACGACGCTAAAGAAGTCTTGCCGACGCCGGGCGGTCCTACTAAGCAAAGAATCGGCGCGGGCTTATCTTTGGTCAACGCCTTAACCGCCAAGAAGTCTAAGATACGCTCCTTGACCTTTTCAAGCCCGTAATGGTCTGCGTCAAGGACTTTCGCCGCCTCAGTTATGTTCATTGCATCTTCAGTCGAGACTCGCCACGGCAAATCCAACAGCCACTCGATATACGTTCGGATAACATTGCCCTCCGACGACATGGACGGAATCTTTTCCAGCCGCTTAAGCTCCTTCTCGATAATCGACTTGACTTCATCGGGATAATCGCCCTCCGAAAGTTTCTTGCGATACTCCGACGCCTCCTCAGCAGTATCTTCCTCTTCGCCAAGCTCCTTGTGAATCGCTTTGATTTGTTCGCGCAGGTAATGATCCTTCTGAATCTTTTCCATTTGGTTGCGGACGCGTTTGCTTATCTGCGACTCCATTTGCAAAACCTCAATCTCGTGCGCCAAGATAGAGTAAAGCTTTTCAAGCCGCTTCGTCACGTCGAGGGCTCCTAGAATCTCTTGCTTAGTGTCAAGCTTCAAGTTTAGATGACTTGCGATTAAATCAGCCAGCTGCCCGAAGTCCTCAAGAATCGTCACGGCAACGAAGGTTTCTGACGGAATGCGCTTGCTGAGCTTAACCCATTCCTCGAACTGATGAACGACGCCTCGGACAAGTGCTTCCGTCTCTAAGTCTTCTTTCCATTCGTCCTCGTGAACTTCAACTTCGACCTCATCATAGCTACCCTTATTCGAGTTGCGATACTCCAGCATGACACCGCGATTGATTCCCTCGACTAGCACACGAACATTGCCATCGGGTAGCTTGATTATCTGGCGAATCTCAGAGATTGTCCCCACTTCGTAAAGGTCTTCCTCAACGGGGTCGTCGGTGTCAGTGTCGATTTGCGCCGTCAAGAAGACTCGCCGATTAGTGACCATTGCCGCCTCAAGTGCATTGACCGAACTTTCGCGCCCAACGTCCAAATGCATTATCATGTTTGGAAAGACGACAAGCCCCCTCAGCGGCACGAGAGGTAAAGTAATTTTTTCAGCCATGCAAATTCCCTCCTTTGGTAACCGATTGCCCCGCTCCTTAAATTTATCCGTTAGCCGATTTGCGAATTCTTTTAGTGTTCGCCCTAAGCTTAGGTTCTTGATTGAACAAAACATCTTCCTTAGTGACAGTGCAGATTGTATTGCCGCCGACTGAAGGCACCTCGAACATCACATTGCGCATTATCCGTTCGAGGATTGAGCGAAGACCTCTTGCGCCAGTCTTGCGTTGGATTGCCTCTTTAGCGATAAGCCTTAGTGCTTCGTCCTCGAAAGTGAGCTTGGCTCCGTCCATGTGCATTAGCTTTTGATACTGCTTAATCAAGGCGTTCTTGGGCTTGGTTAGTATGTTAACAAGGGCATTTTCGTCCAGTGCGTCGAGTGTGACGATTATTGGCAGGCGTCCTACGAATTCGGGAATCAGTCCGCCGTTAATCAAGTCATCGGGCAGAACGTCCTTTAAAGTCTTGCCGACATCTTTTTTATCCTTAGATTCGACTGCCGCCCCGAAACCGACTTGACTGCCTCGCGTGCGTCTATCAATGATTTGGTCTAAGTCATTGAACGCGCCGCCGCAGATAAATAAAATGTTCTTAGTATTGAACGCGACCATCTCCGGCGGTGTTTGGGTATTGCGTTTATTGCCTTGGATTGGGACGTTGACGCGAGTACCTTCCAAAATTTTTAACAGAGCCTGCTGAACGCCTTCGCCCGATATGTCGCGGTACATGCCAGGCTTGCGGGCAATTTTATCAACTTCATCAATGTAAATAATGCCGCGTTCTGCCTTGTAAATGTCACCGTTCGCCGCTTGAATCAGCGCAAGTAAAACGTCTTCGGTATCTTCGCCGACGTAGCCCGCCTCAGTCAATGCATTAGCATCAACAAGGGCAATCGGCACGTTCAAAATCTTTGCTAGCGTCTGAGCCAAAAGAGTTTTGCCGCAACCCGTCGGACCAATCATCAGGATATTCGACTTCTGCAACTCGACATCTTCCCTGCCGTCGTTGACTTGCCCGATTCGCTTATAGTGATTGTATACGGCGACGGAAAGGGTCTTCTTTGCCTCCGCTTGACCAATAACGTATTCATCAAGGCGGGCGCAAATCTCCTTGGGTTTAGGCAATTTGTCCGTGCCGACGATGTATTCTTCCTCTTCCATATCCTTTTGCAAAATCTCGTTGCAAAGCTCAACGCAACTATCGCATATGTAAACGCCCTTGCCTGCGATTAATTTCCTCACGAGTTGTTCGGATTTCCCGCAAAAAGAACACTTCAGCTCGTCGCGCTCTTTTCCGAATTTCAACACGCTCTCACCACCATAACTCAATCAGAAACTTATTCCGAATCATCTTTAGGCGGGCGGCTTATCACGTCGTCAATCAAACCATAAGCTTTGGCTTCCTCTGCAGTCATGAAGTTATCGCGCTCGGTGTCTGCCATGACTTTATCCCTAGGTTGCCCTGTATGACGACAGAGAATATCATTGCCAACCTCGCGCAGTCTAAGAATTTCTTTGGCGTGAATCTGAATATCCGTTGATTGACCGCTTGCCCCGCCCAATGGCTGATGAATCATAATCCTAGCCAACGGCAACGCAAAACGTTTACCTTTCTCGCCCGCCGTCAAAAGTAAACTGCCCATGCTTGACGCCTGTCCAATACAAATGGTTGATACGTCGGGTTTAATATACTGCATTGTATCGTAAATCGCAAGCCCCGCCGTGACGACGCCGCCTGGACTGTTTATGTAAAGGTGAATGTCTTTATCGGGGTCTTCGCTTTCAAGGAAAAGCAACTGCGCCACAACCGAATTGGCGACGTCATCGGTTATCACGCCGCCGAGGAAAACGATTCTATCCTTTAACAGGCGGGAATAAATATCATAGGCTCGTTCGCCGTAGCTGGTCTTCTCAATAACCATCGGCACATAGTAAGACATATTGTTCAACTCCAAATAGTTTTTAAAAAAGGGCGTCTCCTTTGCTACGCCCTTTAAAATTTTTCAGTTCTCTTTAGTCTCGGTGGTCTCTTCAGCAGGAGCCGTGTCTTTTGTGATTGCCCTGCTATTTATGACTTTCTTAGCACGGCTTTGCAGTTCTTCAACGCTTTGAACGGAAGGTTTGCTTGCTAATTCCTCTTCTGTATCTTTCTTTTCGACAGAAGCCTCAAGCCCTTTGAAGTCCTCCGCTAGGTCATTGGGCTTTGCGCCCGCCATGTTCGCGATTATAAATTTCATCGTTTTGCGGCGTATAATGTTGCCAATTACAATTTCAAATTGCCCGTTGTCCCTTAAGTACTTCACAAGTTGCTTGGCTGGCGTTTGATACATCTGCGACATCATAGCGATTTCCATATTTATATCTTCTTCGGTCGCGCTGATTTTCTCTGCCTCCGCCACACGCTCAATCATTATATCCGTTAAGACTTCTTTCTTTGCACGTTCGCGAGAATCCTCACGCAACCTGTCCATATCAATGCCCGAAAACGCCATGTACTTTTGAATGTCCATGCCCTGCGTCTTGAATTGTGCATCAAGCTCGTTGATTATCTGAGTGATTCGGTTTTCAATCATGACGGGCGGCAAATCGACTTCCATATTGGCAACGGCTTTATCGATAACCGCCTGTTGTTGTGCTTCGACTGCGCGGCGTTCAGCGTTTGCCTCCATGCTCTTGCGAACACTTGCCTTGTACTCATCAACCGTCTTGAAGGTGGTGACCTTCTGAACAAATTCATCGTTGAGTTCGGGCAGTTCCTTATGCTTAATGCTGTTAATCTTGCAAGCGAATTCCGCCTCTTTGCCCGCGAGGTTTTTAGCGTGATAGTCATCAGGGAAGGTGACTTTAATAGTCTTCTCCTCGCCGACCTTCAAGCCGATTAGTTGTTCCTCGAAGTCGCCGATAAATTTATGCGAACCAATATCAAGCGGGGCATCCTTAGCCTCGCCGCCCGCAAACTTCTCGCCGTCAATCGTGCCGGTGTAGTCAAGCGTGATGAAGTCTCCGTCAACAATCGCATCGCCCTCTGCCGCGTCGATTAGGTTTGCATGATGATTGCGCATGGCGTCAATTTGTTTATCAACTTCTTCTTCGGTGACAGGCTCGACGACCTTTTCTGCTTCAAGATTTTTATATTCGCCGAGCTTAGCTTGAGGATACGGCGTGAATGTCAGCGTGAAGACAAAATCCTTGCCCTCTTCGTTCGTGATGACGTTCGCTTTGTTTTCAGTGACAGGTCTTAAGTTCAGCGTGGTAAGAGCTTTCTTCGTAGACTGCTGCAGGAGCGTGTTGCTTGCCTCGTTGATAATCGTTTCCTTGCCGATGTGCGCTTCAACGATTTTCGGCGGCACTTTACCCTTGCGAAAACCAGGGACGCTTATGCGCTCGCCGAGGCTTTTTGTTGTCTGCTTAATCGTCTTAGAGAACTCTGCCGCTTCGACTTCGACAGTCAGCTCAATCTGGTAATCGTCTATCTTCTTCTGAGTGAGTTTCAAAATTTTAACCTCCCATTTCTTTATGCAACAGCGCGTATGTTATCACAGCGTCGGAAAAATTACAAGCTTTCATAGGCAAACGCAGCCCGAAGTATCGTTGCCTCGTCAAGAGCTTTGCCGATAAGTTGGAAGGCAAGCGGGAGCTTTTGACTGTTGACGCCGCAAGGTACTGATATTGCCGGTAAGCCCGCGAGATTAACCGGCACTGTGCAAATATCCTGCAAGTACATCTTCAGCGGGTCGGAAGTCATCTCGCCGATTTTGAACGCGGCATTAGGTGTCGTCGGCGTCAAGCACAAGTCAACCGTCTTGAATGCGTCGGTGAAGTCCTTTTGAATAAGCGTCCGAACCTTGAGAGCCTTAAGATAATAGGCGTCGTAGTAGCCCGCGCTCAAGGCGTAGTTGCCAATCATAATGCGCCGCTTGACCTCCGCGCCAAATTTCTCCGTGCGAGTGTTCGTCATCATCTCTACAACGTCCGCGCCATCGACGCGTGCACCGTAGCTTACTCCGTCATAACGTTCAAGGTTAGTGGCGGCTTCGGCGGGCGCAATCAAATAGTAAGTCGAGATTGCGTATTCGGTGTGCGGCAAGCTAAGTTCGATAATCTCCGCGCCGAGTGATTCAAACTTCTTAGCGACGTTGCGGACGGCTTGCTCAATCTCAGGGTCGATACCTTTAACGAAATACTCCTTGGGCAAACCAATCTTTAAGCCTTTAACGTCGGCAATCAAACTCTTCGTGAAGTCGGGAACGGGCGTGGCTGTCGAAGTCGAATCCATATCATCATGCCCGCAAATGGCATTGAGTACAAGGGCGCAGTCCGTCACGTCACGGGTTATCGGTCCGATTTGGTCAAGCGACGAGGCAAAGGCGACTAGCCCATAACGTGAAACCCTGCCATAAGTCGGCTTGAATCCTACGACGCCGCAGAAGCTTGCTGGCTGACGAATCGAACCGCCCGTATCCGAGCCTAAAGAGAAGATAGCCTCTCCGCCCGCAACCGCCGCTGTCGAACCACCGCTTGAGCCGCCCGGCACGCGTTCTAAGTCGTGGGGATTGTGCGTCGTGTGATAAGCAGAATTCTCAGTCGAGCTACCCATTGCGAATTCGTCGAGGTTAGCCTTGCCAATCACAATCGAACCGGCTAGCTTGTCATAAACAGTCGCGTTGTAGGGCGGGATAAAGTTTTCCAGAATCTTCGACGCGCAAGTAGTCCGAATGCCCTTGGTGCAGATATTATCCTTGACCGCGCAGGGGATGCCTTCAAGGGGCGCAATCGTCTCACCGCGTGCAATCTTATCGTCAACGGTCTTAGCGTCCGCCGTAGCCTTGTCGCGGGTGATTGTTATGTACGCGCCGATTTTATCCTCAACCTCATCGACGCGCTTAAGAACGTCAGCAGTCAGCTCTGCCGCCGAGATTTTCTTAGCCGTCAACAGCTCTTGCAGTTCGTGTGCAGTCTTATCGTATAACGCCAAATTATTTTCCCCCTTGAACGTCCTGTTCAGCCTTGCGAATGTCTTCCTTCATGTCTTGTTTGAAGTTCAGCGCACCGAAGTTATCTTTCTTCGGCAAGTCCATTTTGAAACCGTCAGTCTTATCAAAGAGAGCCTCGCCACTCTTTAAATCCAATTCGAGAACGTGCCCGCCGATTGTTTTATCGTCGCTGATGAAGTGGAAGTGCCAGCCAGTCGAGTTGAGCGAGCTCATAAAGTCGGGGCAATACAAGCCGACAATCGTTCCGCTGATATTCTTGGGCGTAATTTCGTTCTGAGTCTTCAAAGCCTCGACTAAAGTTGGATAAGGTTCCTTTGCTCCGCTTTCACTGCGAACAAGAATCGAGTTGAACGTAGCGGGAACCTTGACCATGTAAAAGCTATTGCGCCCGTTCCTATCGACTAAATCATTAAAAATCTTTTCGAGGGCGGCTTTGTTATGAACGTCGAGGAGCTTAACGGAGAAGTCCTTATCAAAGAATGTGACGTTCGAGAAGGGCACGAGGACTTTGTTATCGACGACATTAATCTTGCAGTCGCGATTCGCCCGATAAACAACGCCGTCAAGGACAATCATCTCGCCATCGAGACCTTCAAAGGTGCCAATGCCCGTGTCGCCGTGCCTCTTCAAGTTCTTAACGCTAATTGAGCCGTCGAAGTAGCCCATAGCCAACGACTGAAGCAAAGCGATTTGATAAATCGTCTCGCGGTTTTTATTGTGCGCGGTGTGCGCGGGAGCTGCCGTCGCCGTGTTGAAAAGCATCATTCCTGCCAAAAGAGTTGCGCCTAAAAACTTCTTCATGATAAAAACCTCCATAAAACATTAACTCTAGAAAAGTGTTACGCTTGCTCCAATACTCTCGGAACTTTGAAGTAGCCGTCCTCTTGAAGCGGTGCCGTCGACAGGGCAAGTTCCCTATCCAACGACGGCTTAACCACATCTGCGCGGAAGACGTTTTGCATTGGCAAGGCATAAGTCGTCGGCTCAATGTTCGTCGTGTCAATCGCCTGCAAGTTCTCGACGTAGTTTAAAATCTTGTTGAGCTGAAAGAGAACGTCAGCCGCCTCCTCGTCGCGAACCTTAAGCCGTGATAGACTTGCCACCGTTTTAATATCCTGTTCGCTTATCTTCATTAATCTACCTCCTAACGTCTTTGCTTGGAAAAATTATTCAACGCCAAAACTAATCTGTGCACGGGGTAGGCAAGCACGACTTGCATTATCGCTGTTGGCCAGAAGTCGAACTTCATAAACCGTATCAAATCGATTTGACGACCGAGTAAAAATAAAAAAGCTATCGTTATGGCGAAGTGGAAAGCTAACGCGGGGATTGCGCTCACTACCGGCAAAAGAGATTGCTCGCGGAAGAGGTTGACGGAACATTTGCCAAAGACAAGCCCAATCGTCATGTAACTGAACGTCGCCAATCCGAAGTAACTGCCAGTCGTCATGTCCTGCAGAAGTCCCGCCATAAATCCAAAGAAGGCTCCCTTCTCGTGTCCAAGCAGTAAGGCAACGGAAACTGTCATCAACAGCATTAGATTTGCGCTGAAGCCGTCGAAGTTCACGAAGGTTAGTAGCGACGTTTGCAGGGCGTAGCACAGGACGAGTACCATTGCCCAAAGCCCGATGATTTTCATTGCATAGACTCCTCGGCAACGTAGCCCGCCTCTTGTAGTTGTTGTTGCTGAGCGTCTTGAACCTGTTGTTGAGCGTCTTGGATTTGCTGTTGTGCCTGCTGAAGTTTTTCTGCCGTCTCATAAGGGTCAGTCTCAGTGCCGGGCGTCTGCGTAGGCGGTTGTAATGGTTCAGGTGGTGCCTCACGCGACGCAACGATTACTGCCACGTCCTCAATCTTTTGGAAGTCAACGGAAGTATCAATCACGCCGTATTTGAGTAAGCCGCCTTCCTCGTTGTGAATCTCGATAACCTTGCCGACGACAAGCCCCTTTGGATAGACGCCGCCGAAGCCCGACGTTACGACCATATCATCAACTTGCACGTCCGAATCCTTAGGAATGTTTACCATGCGCGGGTGGCTAGGGTTTTTAATATCGCCTTCGACGATACCTGCCACGCGTGATTCCGGACGCTGAATCAGAGTGCCGACCGATGAACGCGGGTCAATCAATAGCTGAACTTTAGACGAATTAACGCCCGCCTCCTTGACGTGCCCAACTAAACCGAGTTCAGTGACGACCGCCATATTATTTGCCACGCCGTCAAGAGTGCCGCGGTTAATGAGAATCACGCTTGACCATGACGCCGACTCACGACCGATAACACTTGCCGCAACCAAATCGAATTGAGTTACTGCCTGCTTATAGCCGAGCAAGTTTCGCAGTCGCTGATTTTCAGAAGCATATTCAGATGCCGTTAAGTTCTGCGCCCTTAGCAATTCGACTTCCTCGCGGAGCTGTTTATTTTGTTCATGAAGCGTGGAGATTTCTTTTACGGTGTCTTTTATGAAGGCAAGTTGACTGCCGACCCAAGAGAATGCTCTTTGGAAGGGGGCGACGATTGCCATAGCTCCGCCGTTAGTCAAAGGCGTTGCAAACTTGCCACGCGCCGCAAAGAATACACAACAAAACACGCTGATAAACACAACAATCAGCGCGATAATCTTTTTGCCTGTCTTCTTTTCCTTGTGAACTTTGTTGCTCATTGTCTCAGCTTTTTGGAAGTCATAACGACCCGCTTAAGCAAATTCATATTCTCAAGAGATTTACCCGTGCCCTCGCCCACGCAACTTAATGCGTCATCGGCAATGATAACCGGCATTCCCGTTTCCTTTGCAATCAGTTTGTCTAGGTTGGCAAGCAGTGCGCCGCCGCCAGTCATCATGATTCCGTGATCCATAATGTCGGCTGCCAATTCGGGCGGAGTTCTTTCGAGTGTACCCTTAACCGAATCGACGATTTTAAATATCGGGTCGGCTAAGGCGTCGCGAATCTCGCTAGACTTAACCTCAACCGTCTTTGGCAAGCCGCTTAGCAAGTCACGTCCGCGAATCTGCATTGACTTATCATCTTTGGGCGTGATGATTGCCGTGCCGATTTTAATCTTAATCTCCTCTGCCGTGCGCTCGCCAATCATCAAGTTATAAATGCGTCGAATGTATTGGATAATCGATGAATCCATTTCGTCGCCGCCGACGCGAATCGATTTGCTAACGACGATACCGCCCAAAGATATAACAGCAATCTCGGTTGTACCGCCGCCTATGTCGACGACCATATTGCCCGTTGCCTCTTCGACGGGAAGCCCTGCACCGATTGCAGCCGCCATTGGCTCTTCGATAAGGTAAGCCTCACGAGCACCCGCTTGAGTTGCCGCGTCAATGACGGCGCGTTTCTCGACTTCAGTCACGCCACTTGGCACGCCGACGACTACTCGCGGGCGCACAAATGATTTCGAGTTCATTGCCTTGCGGATAAAATATCTCAGCATGGCTTGCGTCACATCGAAATCAGCAATGACTCCGTCTTTAAGCGGACGAATCGCAATGATATTGCCTGGCGTGCGTCCAATCATCTGCTTTGCCTCTTCGCCCACAGCAAGCACTTCTCCTGTATCACTTTTTATCGCTACGACTGAAGGTTCACGCAGGACAATCCCACGACCTTTGACGTGCACCAGAGTATTTGCCGTCCCTAGGTCAATTCCCATGTCGTGCGAAAAGCCTCCAAATAAACCACCAAACATCTTTAGGGTTGCTCCCTTCTTTACTTAGAAATTTTTGCCTGCGCTAAGCTGAATTATTCTATCATACTTTTTACTCTTTGCAATCATTTTTTCGTTAGCCCTCGTAGCCGAGTTCTTTAGCCCTCGTCAAATCGGCTTGAGCCTGCGCGGTGTTGCCGAGTTCTTGATAGCACAGCCCGCGCAGATAATACGCTACTGCAAAGTTCGGATTGAGTTCGATTGCTTTGTTTGAATCGTCAATGGCTTGTTGGAAGTGTCCTAACATGGCATAAGCCATAGCACGACTTGAATAAGCTTCCGGGTAATTCGGCATGAGTTGAAGAGCCTTAGTTGAATCGGCGACGCCTTGATTGAAGTTACCCGACAACGTATAAGCTAGCCCGCGATTGTTATAGGCTATCGCAAAGTCCGGAGCCAGTTCGATTGCCCTGTTATAGTCTTGAACAGCTTTATCGTATTGCGTCAGACTCCTGAAGACTTCTCCGCGATTGTTATACGCTAACGCAAGGTTCGGATTGAGTTCGATAGCTCGGTTGTAGTCTTGTAAAGCTTGCTCGTGATTCCCCACAGCTTGATAGACGTTGCCGCGATTGTTATACGCCAAGTCCATGTTCGGATTGAGTTTGATAGCTTGATTGAAATCTTGCAAAGCCTTATCAAACTTGCCTAAGTTCCTGTAGACCTCGCCGCGATTGCTATAAGCCTCTGCAAAGTTCGGATTGAGTTCGATAGCTCGGTTGTAATCGTTGAAGGCTTGCTCGTGATTCCCCACGGCATGATAGACGTTGCCGCGATTGTTGTACGCCATGTAGAGTTGCGGATTGAGTTTGATAGCTCGGTTGAAGTCTTGCAAAGCCTTATCGAAGTCGCCTAAGTTCCTGTAGACCTCGCCGCGATTGTTATAAGCCATTGCCAAGTTCGGATTGAGTTCGATAGCCTCGTTGTAAAGTCGAATCGCGCCGCTGAAGTCCTTAGCGTAATAGAGCTTCAAGCCCTCCTCCAACTTCTGATTAGCTAAGAAGTCGCGGTCAGCTTGTTCCATTTGCTTGCGGAGGTTATCCTTATCGGCTTGCGTCGTAGCGCGTTGATATTGCTCGGTTAAGTCGGCGGCAAGCTTGTCGTTTAGTGACGTGGCGTCTTGCAAGCTACTGTTCTGCTGAATGATTGTAACCTTGTCTTGAGCGTTGCGCGTCAGCCAATCGCTTATGCCGTCGGGGTCAATGCGTGCCTTAAGCGTGGCGGTGTAAAGAATAGTCGTCTGGCGTTCGCTTAGGGGAATCAATTTCTTGTCGTAATGAACGTCGCCGACAAGTTCAATGATGTTGTTGGTGACGGCGGAGACTTCATCATCGGTCAGTTCGGAGTTAATCGTCCGCGAAAAGGTTTTGAGGTAAATACCAGCCTTCTTCTGCGCGTCGAGTTGTGCCCGTTGCTTAGCTCGTGCCATCGCTATAGTTTGATTGTCATCGTCATTAGTATTCCATTCGCCCATGCCGTCAAAGACTTGAACAGCAGCATAGACAACCGCCGCCGTCATCAAGCTCGCAACGATTAGCAGAGCCGTCAACGTCTTACAAATAATTCTTCCCATAGTCAATCCCTCCTCGCGAAGAATTCTACATGATTCATTAACCGCGCGCAACGATTGAGAAAAAAGTTTCGTCGTGATAAACTGGCGACAAAAACATTTGGAGGAGATACTATGGCAGTACTGGTTTGCGGAGGCGCGGGTTATATCGGTTCGCACACGGTCAGGCAACTCATTGCGGCGGGCGAGGAAGTCATCATCGCCGACAACTTAAGCACAGGTCATCGAGCCGCGATTAATCCCGCCGTGAAGTTCTACGCGTGCGACATCAGAGACAAAGCCGCCTTGAAGAAAATCTTTGCCGAGAATGAGATTGAAGCAGTCTTCCACTTCGCTGCGTATATCGAGGCTGGCGAGAGCGTTCGCTTGCCGCTGAAGTACTTCAACAACAACGTCTATGGTATGCAAGTCTTGCTTGAGGCAATGACGGAGTGTAGCGTCGATAAGATTATCTTCAGCTCAAGCGCGGCTGTCTATGGTGAACCTGAACGCGTACCGATTGATGAACTTGACAAGACGGAACCGACCAATCCTTATGGCGAGTCTAAGCTGATAATGGAAAAGATGATTCGTTGGGTAAGCGCGGCGCAAGGTGTTCGCTATGTCAGCTTGAGATATTTTAACGCGAGCGGCGCAAGTGTCGACGGCACCATTGGCGAAGACCATCACCCCGAAACGCATTTGATTCCGCTTATCTTGCAAGTACCGCGAGGCTTGCGCGACCACATCACGATTTACGGCACGGACTACCCGACGCCCGACGGCACCTGCATACGCGATTACATTCACGTCGTCGACTTAGCAGACGCTCATATTTGCGCGTTGAATTATCTGCGCGGCGGCGGAGAGTCGAACTTCTTCAACTTAGGCACGGGGCACGGTTTCTCCGTCAAAGAGATAATCGACGCGGCGGAAAAGGTTATCGGAGGCAAGATAAAGAAAGAGTTCGGAGCACGCCGCCCCGGTGACCCTGCCCGATTGATTGCCTCAGGCGAGAAGGCTAGAAAGGTTTTGCAATGGACGCCGCACTTTGATGACGTGGAAAGAATCATCGCGACGGCTTGGCAATGGCATACACTGCACCCCAGAGGTTACGAGGAGTGATTGACATGATTAAGATTATCCTTTCTGACATCGACGGCACATTTCTTAAGGACGACAAGACAACTACTGACCTTCACGCGGCGGCGATTAAGTCCGTTGTCGCTAAGGGCTTAAAGTTCGTCTTTGTATCCGCCCGAATGCCCGAAGCCATTTATCCGATAACCGACGCGCTCGGCATGAATCACACGCCGGTTATCAGCTACGGCGGAGGATTCGTCCTCACCGAGGCTGAAGAAGTTATCTTCGACAAAAAAATCTCCGCCGAGGACGCTAGAGGCATTCTGGCGGAGATGAGGCATTGGCAAGACATCACGATTAATTATTACGCGGGGCGTCGTTGGTTCGTCGAGGCGATTGATAAGCGTGCGCAGTTTGAAATGGACATAACCAAGGCGACGGCTGAGCTTGCCGACTTCGACGCGCTATTGAATGAAGACACTTTCCCGAACAAGCTTATGGTTATCTGCGAGCCGCCGACTTGCATTGACATGGAACGCGAGCTTAGTAAGAAGTTTCCCGCGCTTAACGTCGTCCGAAGTGCGCCTCATCTTTTGGAAGTCATGGATAAGACCGTTTCAAAGGCGACGGGCATTGAATGCTTGCTGAGGCACTACGGTTACACAGTCGACGAGGCTATTGCCTTCGGCGACAACTACAACGATACGGAAATGCTTGAGCTGATTCCTCAAAGCGTGGCAATGGCGAACGCCCCCGACGACGTAAAAAAATTAGCCGCCCACGTCACGGACTCTAACGAGGACGGCGGCATTTATACTTACCTTGTTAAGCTCGGCATTATCGATAGGTGCGCTTCTTAACAAAATCATCGTAACTCATCGAGCGCGTATGTTGCGTATGCGCCCATTCGTGTTCGTTGCGGTGAATGAAGCCGAGGAAGATTATCGGTATCCACGAGTAGATAAACAGCGGGTAGAAGAGCAGGTACCACCACGACTTGAGCTTAGCGCGGACTTTGACGAGGATAATCATCGGCAAGACGTATTGCGCGACCATGATGACCATTAAGATTTGACTCGGCAGGACGGAATAAATATTCGTGTAGATTGTGCCCGTGAACAGTTGGATATAACTCATCAAGAAGAAGAACGACGACAGCATTAGGAAATGCGGTTGCAGGAGGTAAAGGCAACCATCCCACAGGCGAATATCTTTACGCCGCCAACCTTCACGGAGCATTTTGGGAATAAAGCGGTGAGCCACGTCGAATTGACCTTGCGCCCAACGCTTTCTTTGTGTCCACGATTGCGCGAACGTCAACGGCTTTTCGTCGTAGACAATGGCATCGTGCGCCCAAGTCGTCTTGAGACCTTCGGCAAGTGACTTCATAGTAAATTCCATGTCTTCGGTTAAGCACGTTGCCCGCCAGCCGTGTTTCTTCAGCACGTCAAGAGTAATGCACATGCCCGTGCCTCCCAAGACAGCTGACAAGCCGATATTAGTCTTTGCGAGGTGACTGACGTAATCGATAACCCAAAAGGCAATCGCGAACGTTCCACTGACCCACGTGTCGTAAGGGTTCTTAGCGTCGAGGAAGCCTTGAATAATCTTATCGCCCTTGCAGAGGCGGTTGTTCATCTCCATTAAGAAATTCGGGTGAACGAGGTTATCGGCGTCAAAGATAGCCACGGCATCATAGACTTGCCCGCGAGTCTCCATTTCAAAGAGCCGTTCAAACATCCACTCCAGAGCAAAGCCTTTTGACTTCTTAGTTTCGTCGACGCGGCGGCAGACAATCGCGCCGGCGTTCGAGGCAATCTCGGCGGTGTTATCGGAGCAGTTGTCCGCGATAACGTAAATGTCGTAGAGTTCTTCGGGGTAGTCGAGTGACTTTAAATTTTCAATGAGCGGGGCGATAACTGCGCTTTCGTTGTGAGCGGCGACAATCACAGCGAATTTTTTTTGCGGCGTCTTAACCTTGACTTCTCGTCGACGCCACATGCCGCAGAAGCCTATGACGCAAAGATAAAACGTGAACACGAACAGCACGGCTTGAATCGGAACCATGATTACATCGAGCGGATAATTGAACATATCTTGACCTGTCTTCCAAAAAATTTTTTCCATACTAATTGGCGACAGCGAGCTTGTCAAGCCGTGATATAATCCGTAGGGAGGCTGACTATAAAGAGTCAAGAGAATTATGGAGGTAGCTCATATGCAAAGACCCATTGTGATTCAAATCAACGGCAAAAGTTTTCCCGCAACCCTTGAAGACAATCCGACGGCTTGCGCCTTCGTCGAACTAGCCGTGTGCAGTTCGTCGTTAAGTGAGGTGTCGTTATGAAAAATCTTTCTGCTGAAGTCGTGATGAGCACGCTGATTTTCTTGGCGATGTTCGTATTCTTTTCGCAAGTGCATCCGATTGTACTGTTCGACGGCGACGATTGG
This sequence comes from Selenomonadaceae bacterium, assembly GCA_017534385.1. Taxonomy (GTDB): domain Bacteria; phylum Bacillota; class Negativicutes; order Selenomonadales; family Selenomonadaceae; genus Quinella. The sequence goes on along the minus strand of JAFWCT010000054.1, from coordinate 29,032 downwards.
AATGTTATATCCGATGCCCGCGTTGGCTTGCCGAAGTGGCACGGTTGGAACCCGATTAAAATTCTGCCTGAAACGTTCTTCCCGATTTGCGGATACTTTGCGGCTTATGTCGTCCGCCCGATTATCGGCGACTACTTAACGGCGTTCACGCTCACTGCCGCCTTGATTGTCAGCATTTTTATCACGGCGTATGTCTGCCTGTTCGTCAAGTTCATCAAGGCAATCTTTAACTTCGACAAGTTCACGGCAAGTATCTTCGGCATGATGTTCTTGCTCCTGCACTTCGCCATTTTCCTCAAGCACAACACGCAAGACAATCTTTACCTCTTCCACACCACCGACGCCGATTGCTACTTTAACTACGTCTTGCCCAATCTGCTTAACGCGACATTAGTTTTATTCGTGGCTCGCGTCGACCTTACAAGGAAATTCTTCGACCGCATGACGCCCTTCGCCATAACTTTATTCTTCGTGCTGTATCTGGCAATCTTCTCTAACGTGCTGTCGTCGTGCGTGCTGGCAATTTATGTTTTCGTCGAGCTTATGTCCCGCGTGAAACCCAAGGAGTTCAACCTAAGAAAGTTTTTCGCCGCGAATCGGACGCTTTGTATCTTCCTAATCTTTTGGCTGATAAGTTTGCTCTTCGAGGCGAACGGCGGACGTGCACAGTCAATGGCGCACGAGGAAAGTTATATCTTACTGGTTCTTTATACAGCGGCGGCACTGATTCAATCGCTCCTACTTGATAATCGCGGCTTGGCTCTAATAATATTCGCAATCGTCACGTTGCCTTTCATGTGGCGGGCGAATAAAGACCTTTGGCGCGTGACGAAAAAATTTCTGCTATGCTTGCCGCTGTGGACGGTGTATATAATCTTAGTCACAGCGCGTGCTGAGGCAACTTACGCCTTGCGACCCGACGTGCAGTTTGGATTCTTCTTTATCGTATTCGTAATCTTCTTGACGGCTCTGGGCTTTTGGATAAAGAAGTTTCCGCGAGCCGCGCTTGTCCTGCCGATACTGTGCTTTGCGTTGTTCACGTGGATTTTCAGCGGCAAGCGAACCTTCTGCCCGTCAACGTTCAATCACGTGCCCGAAAGTGTTTGCATACAGGTCAGCCAACATATCATGAACCAAATCATTGCCGCCGACCGCGCAGGGTTTAAGGAGGTCACGATAACCGTTCCGAAAGGCGATGACGTAGATAATTACCCGCACCCTCTGTACATGGGCAACAATATTTCGCGGACGCTCCATGCTCACGGAATGATTTCACGACGACTTGAAGTCAAAGTTCAGCCCGACGCGACCTTGAACGAGCGATTCAATCTGCCGTAAAGAAAGAAGCCCTCGACATTTAGCCGGGGGCTTTTTGAGTGGGTATTTATGAGTGGGTGGGTTAAGATGATTTCAAATCAGCTGTTGGAGTCAGTCTCGCCGCCGATGATTTTAGAAATCTCGTGGAAGGCCTCCTCATTGCGCTCGCCTTTGATGTTGAGCACCAAACTTTTGCCAGTCACGATGCCAAGGTTGACCAAAGAGAGAAGGCTTTTGTCCGTGCCGAACTTCTTGCCCGATGCGATTGTAATTTCGCAGCCTGTCTCTTCGGCGACCTTGATTAGGTGTGCGCTCTCCCTGAAGGCAAGCACGCCTTTTGCCACCATGATGAATGAAACTTCCTTTGCACGCGTCGTCTCAGTCGGAACTTCGGCGCACGCTGCGATTCTATCTATGTTTTTAGTCTTGTATGCGCGTTTCATGTTTATAACCTCCTTGAAACTGTTTCCCTTGAACTTCTTGCGCTTCCCTGCGTCGACTGTATTATAGCAGAGCCGCTACCTTTGGGCAATGGGCATTCAGTCGCGTTTCAGGTTTGAATCAGTCGTGTTTGCCGCGAAATCGTTCCGAGTTCAATAAAAAATGCCTCCCAAGTCGAGAGGCGTTTATCTTTTCAAGCGTTCTGATAGCCGAGGGCGCGAAGTTTTTTTATTGCGGCGGGCAAGTGATTCATCACGTCTGAGGCGATTAATCCTTCCGATTTTTTCTTGACGGCAAACCTGCCTGCCATGCCGTGGAGCCAAACACCTGTTAGCGGCGCGAACGGCGTTTGCTTCATGAGACCAGCTATCGCGCCCGCAAGTACGTCGCCGCAACCGCCTGATGCCATTGCACTATTGCCCAGAGCCGAGATAAAAATTTCTCCGTTCGGATAGCCCACGACTGTCACTTCACACTTTGCCACGATGATTGCTCGGAACTCTTGCGCGGCTCGTCTGACCTCTGGAATAAGCGAGGGGCGGAGCTTGTCGACGGGAATATTTAAAAGCACGGACAGTTCTCCAAGGTGTGGAGTGAGGATTGGAATTTGTTTGCAAGCTTTAAGCTCGTCCGCCTTGCCGTTGAACGGATAGATTGCATCGGCGTCGAGTATCAATGGCTTGTCGACCTCCGCGACGATTTTCTTAACCAGTGCTTGAGTCTCACGTTCGCGACCAAGCCCCGGACCCATTAAGATTGCGTCGACGTGCTCAGCCAAGTCCAAAATCTTTTCCGAAGCCTTATCGCCGCCGATTATCCCCTGCTTAACCTCGTCAAGCGGAGCCGTAATGACTTCCGTCAACTTCATCTCGTAAATTGGATTGAGGCTTTCGGGCACTGCCAACGTTACAAGCCCCGCGCCGACTTTCATAGCACTAATTGCCGCAAGGGACGCCGCACCCGTCATGCCACGCGAGCCAGCCACGATTAAAATCTTTCCGCACGTGCCCTTATGCGAGTCCTTCGGGCGTTTGGGCAGGAATGTCAAGGCAAGCTCATTGTCGACGAGCGTTTGATGAATTTCGTCTTTCAACAGGTCGGCGGGCAGTCCAATGTTAGCGACGTAAAGTTTCCCGACATAAGACGCGCCAGGGCAAATATAGTGACCAATCTTTGGTAGGGCAAGAGCAACGGTACAATCTGCTTGCATTGCTGCTTCGCCGACTTCGCCAGTATCCGCAGCCACGCCCGACGGTATGTCAATCGCGACGATAATTTTCTTCACGGCGTTGACCAAACGAATCAATCGCAGGGCAGAGGGTCTAAGCTGTCCATTAAAGCCCGTGCCTAGAATCCCATCGACGACCGCATCAGAAAATCTCAACGTGACTTGCAGACGTTCCCAAGCTCTGTCGCTTTCTAGTGGTTGGAGTTCGACGCCCATGCCGCGTAGGATTCTCATCTGTACGTTAAGCGACGCCGTGCGATGATCTTTATCGCCGAGCAGGAAAATCTTCACACGTGCGCCCGCGTTCGACAGATACCTTGCCGCCGTCAATGCGTCGCCGCCGTTATTGCCGCTGCCAGCCAATATGCAAATGCTCTTCTTATCGACGCTACCGCCCAAAGCTTTTTTGACAACGCAGTAGACCCGATGCCCAGCACTTTCCATTAGCGACAGTTCCGGCAAGCCGTAATCCTCAACCGCACTCCTATCTATCTCGTGCATTTGTTTAGCCAATGCTACCTTCATAACCGTTCCTCCAAAAATTTTTTCGCCATTATAACAGAGCACGTCGACTTTTACAAAAAAAATCTCTCAGGCGTGTGCTTGAGAGTTTCTGTTATTCGATAATGCAAACTGCTGTCGCGAAGTCTTTCGAGTGACTCAGGCTCAGCGAAATCCTTTTGGCTCCAGTCAATGCCGCAATCTTTCCGCGCAGATGAATCTTTGGTGCGCCGCAGTCGTCGTTAATAATCTCAACGTCCGTGAGCGGCAAGATAATCCCCGTGCCCAGAGCCTTGAAGAAAGCCTCCTTAGCGGCAAATCGTGCGGCATAGGAGGCGGCAGAGTTCTTCCCGCGTGCATTGCAATAAATCTGTTCAGTTTGCGTGAAGACGTTATCCTTAAAGTTTTGCTTCGCGACGGCTCGTCTAATGCGTTCAACCTCGATAATGTCCGTGCCGAGTCCGTAAATCATTTCGCAACTAAGTCGGCGTCGGTCTGTGCTCGGAAGCCTTCGTTGGGATTGAAGGTCAGACTGCGTGCAATCAATATTTCAACGCGGCGATTCTTCTGCTTATTATCAGCGGTATCGTTCATGGCAATCGGGCGATATTCACCGTAACCAATGGCAGAAAACCTCGCGGGGTTGAGGTTTTGATTGACAGAGAGCAAATACTTCATGAAAGTCATCGCACGCACCGAGCTAAGCTCCCAGTTCGACGGGAATTGCGCCGTATTAATCGGGTCGGTGTCCGTGTGACCGGAGATTAAGACGCGTTCGGGAACTTGCGCTAAGAGGTTAGCGACAATCGGACCAATGCGCTGTGATTCGGGAACCAAATCAGCTGAACCCGACGGGAACAGAGCACGCTCCTTAATCCGAATCATCAAGCCTTCTTCCTCAAGTTGCGTTGACAGTTCATCTTGCAGGTTGTTTTCGCGGATGTACTCTTCAAGTTGCCGTTGCAGTTCTTGTAGCTGTTGATTCTCCTGCAGGTAAGCGGCGTTGCCTTGATCCTCCGCAGAAATGATTTCGCGTTGCATAGAGTTGGAAGGTCCCGCCTTGTCAAAGAAGGAAGGTCCGCCCATGTTGAATGCCGCCGTGAATGCCTGCGCCATCTGCACGAGCTTAGTTTGGTCGGTCTGCGAGATTGCGAACAGACAGATAAACAGAGCCAAAAGCAACGTCATCAGGTCGGAGTATGGAAGGAGCCAAGCCTCGCTAGCTTCTTCTTCGTGCTTCTTAGCATGTTTCTTGCGCGCCAATCAAATCACCCCCTGCCAATGCCTTCGCGTTCGCCTTGCGGAATGTAAATCATCAGCTTGGACTCAATCTGCGTTGGGGAATCGCCCGCCTGCAATGAGAGAATGCCTTCCATGATCATGCGCTTATGGCTGACTTCGTTTTCGGATTTAATCTTGAGCTTGTTAGCAAAGGGGAGCCACAGAACGTAGCCGGTGAAGATACCCAGAATTGTCGCAACGAACGCCGCCGCGATTGAGTGACCGAGCTTTTCAATGTCGTTTAGGTTGCCCAATGCCGCGATAAGACCGACGACCGCGCCTAAAACACCCAGTGTCGGCGCATAGGTTCCGGCTTGCGAGAATATCGAACGCATTTCGGCATGACGTTGCTCCATGATTGTAAGTTCCGCGTCTAGCACGTCGCCGACGAATTCAGGATCCATGCCGTCGATTACCATACTCAGCCCGTTGCGGAAGAACGGGTCTTGAATTTCTTCGACGCGGCTTTCCAGTGCAAGGATACCTTCGCGACGAGCAAGTTGGCTCAGCTCGACGAACGTTTGCACAAGCTCACCTTTGCTTTGCTCTTGGTTGCCTTGAATCAAGAGCTTAAAGAGCGTCGGTACCTTTGAGATTTGCTCCATGGTAAACGCGTTGAAGATGCAAGCGATTGTTCCGCCGATGATTATCAAGAACGCCGCAGGGTTGTTTAGCGCAGTAAGCGGTGCGCCTTTTAGAATCATGCCGACGAAGACGGAAATAATTCCGCCGATGAGTCCTATTACCGTAGACTTTTCCAAAATCAGTAGCCTCCTCCTGGCCTTTGAGTTGAAAACTTAGTGACACTGCCTTAATTGTTAAGTTTCTGTTCAATGCCGAAAAAAAATTTCCTGCCGCCGCGAAATTTTTTATTGCAGTCGCCGCCGCAAAATAACGCTTGCTATCTTTCGCCGATTCTAATAAAATCTTCGGCATAAAAATTTGTACGAGGTCTAATCATGAACAATTCAAACGAAAATAAACGGACGCTATCGACGGCGATTGTTGGCGGCGCGATAATCGCTTTGCTGTTAATCGTGTCGACGCTTTGGATAAATCAGCTTTCCGAAAGCGACACGAGCGAGACTGTCCATTCCGTGAGCAGAATTTATTTGCGGGAGCTGACTGACCGCCGTGAACAAGTCCTACAAGGTCGGCTGAACTTAACCGTAGAGAGGATAAGCTCCGCCGTGAAAATTGTATCGCCTAATGATTTGCAAAGCCCGACGACCCTAAACGCCTTCTTAGACAGAATGAAGACCGCCTGCAACGTCGACCAAGTTGCCTTTGTTGATGTCAATGACAGAGCTTTCACGCCCGAAGGCGTCATCAATTTAAAGGAATATCCTTTTGCCGTTGAAACCGTCACTGAACCGAGGATTTTTACTCATGGCAACAACGTTGTGATTCTTGTCCCAGTTATGGGCGTGAGTTTTCAAGGCGTGCCGATTAAGAATTGTTTTGCGCAAGTCGCGGTTAAAAATTTGTTCGCAGGGCTTCTGATTGAGACGACGCCTGTCGAGATGACGTTCTTTAATCTTTATCATATTGACGGCGAATCCTTTACGGAGAATGTCCTCGGTCAAGACACGTACAACAAGAATCTTTTTGCCGCGCTTGACAATGTGACTTTCGAGGACGGCTACTCAAAAAGCAAAGTCGTCGAGGACTTTAAGAATTCGCAACGGGGAATAGTTTCGTTCACTTTGAATGGCGAGAGGGAATCTTTCTTCTATCAGCCCGTCAAAGGTACGGATTGGATGCTGTCTTATCTAATTCGCGAGGGAAAGATTGAAGAAGAAATCGCCGCTGTGACTTCGGACATTAGCAGACGTTCGACAGTTCAAATACTCTTGACGATTGCGGCAATGGTGATTTTATTCGCGCTAATAATTTCGCAAGCCCGCAGGAGTTCAAAGCTCCTCCACCAAAAAAATCTCGTCGAGACTGAAAACCGAATCAAGCGCGAGGAAATGGAAGAGAAACTCCGCCTGCAAACGCAACTGCTTAACGAGGAACATCAGCGGCTAAGGCAAAGCGGAATGATTCAAGCATTGGCGGCGGACTATCGGCTTGTCTATCATTTGAATCTTGATTCGGACGAGGCGATTTGCTATAGCGTTGACCCGATATTGAGCAAGCAACTTAATCGCAAGCAAAATGACGTTGTGCAGTTCCAAACGGTGATGAAAGACTACGCGAAGAATTTTGTTATCCCGACCGACCGCGAGGAGCTTTTAGACTTCATTCAGCCGGAAAATATTCGTGCCCGCCTTGCCAATGAGGAAATCATTTCCCACCGCTATATGTTGATGCGTTATGGCGAGGAACACTTCATGATGATTCGCGTTGCTCGGATTGATGATGAATTGCGTGCAGTGGGCGTAGGCTTTGCTAACGTCGATGAGGAGACCCGCGAGTCCTTAGCACGCAATCAAGCGTTATCCGATGCCCTTGCACAAGCTCAACATGCCAACGCCTCTAAGACAACGTTCCTATCGAACATGAGCCACGACATACGCACACCCATGAACGCGATTATCGGGTTTACGACTATGGCTCTTAGACACTTCGACAATCGCAATCAAGTTAAAGACTCGTTGGAAAAGGTTTTGTCGTCAAGCAATCATCTGCTCGGCTTGATAAACGATATACTGGACATGAGCCGCATTGAGTCGGGGCGCGTCGAAGTCGCTGAGCAAGAGTGCAACCTCTCCGACCTTATCCACAACTTGATTCACATTATCCAGCCGCAAGTCACCGCTAAGCAACAGAAATTCCAAATCGACGCCTTCAAGGTCAAGAACGAGGACGTTTACGCCGACCAACTCAAGATTAATCAAGTGCTGATAAATATCCTAAGCAATGCCGTCAAGTACACGCCGTCGACGGGTTCAATCTTCTTCCGCATATCTCAATACGAATCAAAGATACCCGGCTACGCGAAGTACGAGTTCCGAATCAAAGACAACGGGCTTGGCATGAGCAAAGAATTTCTTAAGCATGTGTTCGACGCCTTTGAACGCGAGGAGACTTCGACTAAGAGCGGCATTCAAGGCACGGGCTTAGGCATGTCGATTACCAAAAAGATGGTCGAGCTAATGGGCGGTGATATTTCTGTTGAGAGCGAAAAGGATAAGGGCAGTGAGTTCACCGTCACGCTTGATTTGAAACTTCAACAGAACGTCAAGCAAATCCCGATTCACGAGCTAAACAACTTGCGGGCTTTGATTGTCGACGACGACTTCAACACGTGCGAATCAGTGACGACGATGCTTAAGCAAATGGGTATGCGTTCAGAGTGGACGACCTCGCCGAGGGAAGCAGTCTTCCGCGCAGGCAGAGCACTCGACGACGACCCGTTCAACGCGTATATCGTCGATTGGCTTATGCCCGACCAGAACGGTATTGAGACCGTTCGACAAATTCGCCGCGTAGTTGGCGATACTGCACCGGTAATAATCTTGACGGCTTACGATTACTCCGACATTGAGCTTGAGGCTAAGGCGGCGGGCGTTACGACTTTTTGCACAAAGCCGCTGTTCATGTCCGACTTAAAGAACGCATTAAGCCGGGCGATTCACGGTCACGACGACGACATTAAGCCCGACGATTTATCTTCGACGGACTTTAGCGGCAAACGCGTCTTGCTTGTCGAGGACATTGAAGTTAATCGCGAGATTGCCAAGGCGATACTCATGGAGATTGGGCTTGAGGTTGAGGACGCGGCTGACGGTTCCGATGCTGTGGAGATGGTCAAGAACTCTGCGCCGAATCACTACGATATAATCTTAATGGATGTTCAAATGCCAGTCATGAACGGCTACGAGGCGACGCGCAATATACGTGCCCTCAAGCGCAAGGATGCACAGACCGTCCCGATTGTCGCGATGACTGCCAACGCCTTCGAGGAGGATAAGGAGAACGCTTTAAAGTGCGGCATGAACGACCACCTTGCCAAGCCTCTCGACATTCCGAAGTTGCTTGAGGCGTTGAATAAATATCTGAAGTGAAGTATACTATAAAAGAGGTGATTGAAACGCTTTCTTCTATGCGGCGTTAAAACAGAGACCTGATTGATTACAACGGCTGGAAGAAAGCTCTTAACTCAAAACAAGATATGGTGTTGGTAAAAAAGATTGGAAAGGGTTGAGGAGATTGTTTATTGAAGGGTTAGCACCGATTCTATGGCTAATCGTCGCGCTGAGCATATTGAAATTGCCGGCGTGGCAGGCGTGCCCCGTCGCGCTTATTATCTCGTTTATCATCGCGTGGCAATGCTTTGATATGCCGCTAATGGACGTGACGACTGGCACGCTCGAAGGCGCGTTGATGGCGATATGGCCTATCTTAGGCGTCATTGTGTCGGCGATATTTGCGTACAACTTGACTGTGCATACTGGCGGCATGGAAAAGATTAAAGACATGCTGTCCTCCGTATCGACGGATAAGCGCATGCTAATACTAATCATTGCATGGGGCTTTGGTGCCTTCCTTGAGTGTATGTCGGGTTTTGGTACGGCGGTGGCAATCGGCGCGAGTATGTTGGTTACGATAGGCGTGCCGCCCGTCAATGCCGTCATCGCCTGCCTAGTGTCCAATGCCGCAATGAGTTCATTTGGCTCAGTTGGTCTGCCGCTGACGACGCTTGCTAAACTCACAGGCTTTGACGCATTGCAAATCGCCACATACACAACGTTGCAACTGGGTATCATGGTTATCCTTATGCCGTTTATTATGCTTATTGCCTTTGGCGGCTTTAAGTGTTTAAGAGGAATGATTCCAGCCTGTCTCGTCGGTGGACTCGGATTTGCCGTGCCATCGATAATCGGAGCCTCTACAATGGGGGCAGATTTGGCTGGCATTGGCGGTGCCGTGTGTGCTATGGCATTGCTTGTCGTCTACGCGAAGAAATTCCCCATTAAAGACCCCGAATACGAGATTGACGACTACAACGAAAACTTTTCCATAACGCCTGGCGAGGCTGTGCGTGCTTGGCTAGTCTTCTTACTAATCTTTGTCTTCTTGGTTATCTGCTCTATACCTGCCGTTTCCGCCGTATTGAAAACCGTAGTTACTAAAGTCATGATTTATACCGGTCCAGACGCCGCGCCAACTTCTTTCCAATGGATAACGACTCCGACAATCCTTTTCGTATCAGCAGTAATCGCCGGTCTTGTCAACAAAGCCTCCGTCAACGATATGATAAACGTCCTGTCGCGCACGGTTAAGACGCTGATTCCAACCTTTATAACAATCATTACAATCATTGCCACGGCTCGTATCATGGGCTACAGCGGCATGACAATGGCAATCGCTACGACAACTGTTGCCGCAACTGGCACGTTCTATCCATTTATCGCGCCTGTAATCGGCTCAATCGGCGCGTTCATCACGGGTTCGGCTACGTCAAGTTGCGTCCTCTTAAGCAAGTTGCAAGTCGACGCGGCTGTAGCAATCGGTCTCAACGAAACTGTTCAAGCTTGGATTGCGGCGGCTAATGCTTCAGGCTCGTGCGTGGGCAAAATCATTTCTCCGCAGTCAATCGCAATCGGTGCGGCGGCAGTCGGTGCCTTCGGCGTCGAGTCGCAGATTATGAAGTTCGCCGTTAAAGTCTACTTGCCGTTTATCATCATTATGGGTTGCGTGGTTTATTTCGGACAAGCAATGCTTTGAGCTAATGCAGAAAAAAATTTCCCCCGCCATTGGCGAGGGATTTTTTATTGCGCTTCATTGCCGAGGAACAGTCCTTTGGTAATCATCCACCAAGCAACCGTTCGCATTGCTGAGATAATTTGTATGGCGTGCGTTCGTTCGTCAGTTAAGTTCACGTCGTTGAGTTCATTGGAAGCGACGTGCGGCAAAAGTTCCATGACGTCCGAATCAATTTCCCCGGCAACCTTCGACGTGACGAACGCCAAGTTGTTAAAGCCAACGCCGTCGCTGTTAAAGAGGCTCGGCGCGATTGAGTAGTAAGCAAAATCTTTCGGGGCAATCAGTTCGATAAGCGTCGGGACAATCGAGATATGGTCACCTACTGCATCGGGCGGAAGAATTTCTTTGGTAATGCCCGCGCCGTACAAGACGAAAGGCACGCTTTGATGTTCAAAGATTGTCGGGTGGGTTGACGGGTCGCAACGAATAGCATGGTCGCCTGTGACGACGAAGACACTTTCTGGATAGCGTTCACTCGTAGCGCGGATAAAGTTCGTGATAACCTCGTCCATATACCAATAGTGTCCAAGCTCAATCGCCAGCTGATTCACGTCGTCGACATAAGGCATCTTCTTTAAAGCCTCAGTGACGGCTTGAACGTCGTAGCCCTCAATCGCAAGGTCGAGATTATACGGCGGGTGATTGGTCGTCGTCATGATAAGATGAACCGTCGGAGGCTCGTCGGGAAGATGGGCAAGCAGAGCGTTGAATAAGTTTTCGTCCTTCGTGCCCCAAGTCGTTTGCTTCGGCGCGTTGAAGTCCGGATAGCCATAAAAATTGTCAAAACCCTGCGCCAGAGACATCTTAGCGATTGAGTCCCACGAGGGCATACCGCCGTACCAGAAGTCGACCTTGTAGCCGAGTTCGCGGAAGGCAGGAGCCATCGCCGTGATATAAAGCTTGTCATAAGTGCGCGCCTGATAGTTGACCTTGATATTAACGTCCGGCAAGCCCGTCACAAGTCCTGTTATCGCCGTGGAGGTGAAGTCGCCGTTAGGCATAAAGTTGCGGCTGTAGTAGCAATTCTCCTCCGCGATTAGTGACTTAATCCCCTCCGCAATCAAAAGTTCGTCGTACTTGCCGAGCATCGGCCACTGCATGAACGTTTCGCCGAGGATTATAAAGATATGTTTGGGCTTGGGAATGCGTTCGCCAGGTGCTTTACGTTCGAGGTAAGGCGCGAGGTTCTGTTCAGTCAGAGTTTTGTTGACGGCGATGAACTGCGCGGACTCCAAGATTTTATTTGCGTCGACGCCGAAGATTTCGCCAGCCTCCATACGCTTAGCCATAGCTCGTGCCCGATAGAGTGCTTGCGCGTCGTCGAGTATACACTCGTTCAAGAAGTTGTCAGTCGTCACGCCTGCATTCTCCCAATTAATTCCTCTTGCATAAGTAAAGCTCCCGCCGAACCTTACGAACAATCCGAACAGCACTATCAAGACGCCTAGGCCTACGCTGAAGCCGACGCGTTTAAGCTTGCTGTCGAGGTCGGGCAACGGGAAAGTTTTTATCAAGAGCAATCGACTCAATGCCGCGATACAAAGCAACGTTAGAATCACCGCGACGATTGCCCGCCAAGCTATTCCGTATTCCTGAAACATCGTCACGATTATCGACCATAAGTCATCGTTGAAACCTTGCACGACTTCCATTCCGAACGTCGATTGGAACGCCCGATAGTAAGGAAACCTCAGCATGAACAGCAACGAGAATATCAGCGACGCGAATAACCCGATAAACAGCCGCAACCGTGCCTTCAAGCCGCAGAGTGTCACCAAGACGAACGAGATTAAAGTTACTGCGCCCGCCGTCTTCAAACTCAACCTTAAGCCCGTGAATATTGCCGAGACGATTTGCCCCGCACCAGAGTCCTCACTCATGTAAGAAGACATGAACAGGATAAACAGCCCGCGATAGACTTCCAGCAGTATCAGCACGAATAAGAATAATCTTGCGTCGCGTTGCACGCCCTCGAAAAATCTTTTTAGGAACTTCAAGCGACAAGCCCCTCCCATAAATGTTTTTCGTCATTATATCAGATTTCGCCGTTCGCGCAAAAAAAATCCTCTCAACCTTCGCGGTCGGGAGGATTTCTTTTATCCCATTGATTTAATCTTGTCCTCGACGAAACTGACTGGGATTTTCTCAAGGCAAATCTCATTCTTCGGGCAAGCACGCTTCCAACAGCCCTTGCAAGGTCGTTCGACTTCGATAGCGTTCTTGAGTTGCCCGAAAGGTCCATTGCGTTCGACGTTAGTCGGTCCCATTAGCATAATCGTCCGCACACCCAACGCCGCGCCCATATGAACTGGACCGGTGTCGCCGCCGATAACAAGTCGCGAACTCCTGATGACGTGTGCAAGTTGCGGAATGTTCGTGCGGTTGACAAGGTTAATCGGCGGGATTTCCATTTTGGATTCGATTTCCTTAGCGCGTTGTTCGTCAAGGTCGCCGCTACCGACAAGCACCGGGATAACCGCCAGCTGATAGAACCAATCGCCCAACGCAGCAAAGTTCTCCGTCGGCCAACGTTTATTGGGCCAATTAGCTCCGACTGCGAACACGACGTAGGGATTGCCCTCGCGAATGCCGGCGTGCTCCATAATCGCCCGTGCCTTTTCCGATTGTTCGACGGGAACTTGAATTGGGAAGAGGACTTCATTGACTAAGCAACCGACTGCCCGCGCCGTATCCAAGTAGCGTTCGACGATGTGACCTTGAGCATTCTCGCCGACGACCGGCTTTGAAACTTTGTCGCTCATCTCGCGCATATTGCATATACCCAGCTTGATGTTCGACTTGGCAAAGAAAGCTATCGCCGCCGACTTGAACAGCCCTTGCAAGTCCAACACCGCGTCATAACTTTGCTCCTGCAGTTCGTGCTTGAATGGGAAGAACTCCTTCATGAAACCTTTCAGCGTCCGGAAGTTCTTTTTGTTGAACAGGATAATCTTATCGACGCACGGATTCATTTCGAGTAGCGGCAACGACGGCGGCTCCACGACCCATGTAACCTTTGCGCTTGGGAAAGTTTCCTTTATCGCGTAGCTGACTGGCAAGGCGTGAATCACGTCGCCCATCGCGCTAAGCTTGACGATTAAAACGTTCTTTAAATCTTCCATAATCCTTCCTCACAAGACGTAATCATAGACAGCCTTAGCAAAGCCGGCGTTCTCGCAAGTGTCGGTTATTCGTGGGCAAGCGGCTTTGACGGCTTCAACGGCATTGCCCATAGCCACACCGCACCCGACCGAAGTAATCATCTGCAAATCGTTATCCGAGTCGCCGATTGCTAAAATCTCCGCGTTATCGATTCCGAGCTTGTCCGCTAAGATTTTAATCGCGCCTGCCTTCGAGACGCCTAACGACATGAACTCCGTAAATCGTGCCGCCGAACGCGTTATCTCCACTCGTCCGCCGAAAGCCTTTATTGCCTCGTCAAGCTTATGCAAAGCCTCTTCGGGCGTATCGGATACCGTCAAGAGCTTTGGAACGTCTTTAACTCGTTCGCGCAAACCTTGCCAACCGACCTCGACTGCCTGAACTCTTATCATCGTCTCGTAGAACTTCACAAGGTCATTGCGCTCTGGAACGTAGAGGACTTCGCCCGAATAACTTTGCAAATGCCAGCCGCGCTCCTCAAAGAAATTTATCAGCTCAAGGGCAATCGTCTCGTCGAGATACTGCGCGTGAATGACTTCGCCCGCCGAGGACTTTATCACTGCTCCGTTGTAAGCGATTATCGGTATACGTTCGCCGAGCTGATTGGCTATTGGCAATGCGGCACTATACATTCTGCCCGTCGCGATTACAACCTTAACGCCTGCCTTCCTCATGGCTCGTACTGCCTCAACATTTTTTTCTGGGACGACGCCGCTCCCAACTGGTAAAAGCGTCCCGTCAATGTCAGTCACGAACAACTTTATCATTGCAAGCACTTCCTCTCTTAAATCACGCGTCGATTATATCAGACCTTCGCGCAAAAAAAAATAGGCGGAGCCATTGATAGCTTGAATTCTGGCTACCGTATCAAAATCTTTGCTATAAGGTTCGCCGTTGTAAATCCTCGGTCGCGTCTTAAATTTTTCGTTGATAATACAATGGTGAGGACGACAAAAAAGAATCCGTCTTCTTTAATCAAACGTCCGCCCCTCGAAGCAAAGTAAGAGAGGACTTTTTTAATCGGCGCAAACAGAATAAATCACCTCTCGAAAAAAATAACCGCTCAGCAAAATCGAACGGGTTCTTTGGGTTCATCAAAGTATGTCTTTCAATTAATCGGTTGGCTCGAATTTCTTAATCAACAGCTCCTCGACCAATGCTAAAATATTTTCGTGAATGTCCGTCGTGCTCCGTGCAAAGTTTTTATCCGCGCACGGCACGACCTTCCAATCAAAACGCTGAGCAACCTCCTTGTAGACGTTGTAAATCTTCTCCATGTAATCGGCGTCGCTTTCGTGAATGTCTTCGCGTCCACGCTCCTTGCGAAGGATAGCACTTATCGCGGGCGGCATGTCTAAAAAGATTGTCATATCGGGTCGCGGCAACTTGAAGCGTTCATACTCCAAATCGTCAAGCCACGTCAAAAATCTCGTGCGGTCGGTTTTCTTTTTGAACTTCGCCGCCTGATATGCCATGTTAGAGCCGACGTAACGATCACTCAAGACAAGCCCGCCGCGTTCATAAAACTTTTTCCACTCAACGAAGCCCGCAAATCTATCGACGGCATAGAACGCCGCCGCCGCATAGGGGTTGACAGCCTCCGCATCTCCGCCGAAGTCGCCGCGCAGATACATCTTAATTAACGCGGACGATTCGGACTCGTAGTTGGGAAAGCTCACACGCCTCACATTAACTTCCAAGTCCCGCAGTCGTTCATAAAGTTTGCGCGTCTGCGTAGCCTTACCTGAGCCGTCCGAGCCTTCGATAACGACCAACTTTCCCATAACTGTACACCCCCTGTAAAAATTTTTGTTGCGAAAGTAACTGTACACATTAGACAAACTATTGATATTTCCTGCTGAAAATTTTCTCTTCGATAAAGATTGACTTCCAGCTACTTGTAGCTTGACATTAAGGAGAAATTTTTTATAATAAATAAAAATTAAGAGGAAGTGTATAATTATGAAGGCAACAACAAAATTCACAGTAGATGTATCTTTGCTTCATGATTTCAACGAAACTTTGAGAAGGAATAATGCCTATCCTGACGAGGTTATTGAGGAATTTATAAAAGCTTATGTCAACGACTCCAGCATTAACAAAATTGGCGGCGGTGATGAGAAACTAACAGGAAACGAATTGACAGAAAAACTTTTGAAAAATTGTAAGGATTATAAAGTTGGAGAGCTTGTGAGGGTGGTTTTGCGTAAACTTCTTGAAGTTGGCGTCGCGTCCGAAGATGAGATTTTGGAGATGCGAAAAGCCTCTGGTAGGGCACCATTAAATACCTATCGTACGAGTTTTGGGCGTTATAATAAGGAGAATTTTGATACAACATTTCCGCTTTTGATTACTGAGCAGCAAAAACGCGACTATGACCAAAACGTTCCAAAATTTTTGGTTACGCCTTTAAATATTAGGGGTGAAAGTTTTCATCTTTCCGCACAATGGTACACACATAATCGCAAACCAATAGAAGATTGGATTCGGTCTCACTTGCCGAAATGGTTTGAACGTGCTACCGAAGAACAAAAATCAGAAATGAAAAGCTTTATTAAAACTAGATAACCATACGACATAAAAAATAATGGTGCCCAACCTAAATGGAAGGTGGGCACTTGTTTTATTTAAAGTAGTTTTTTACAGCGGCTCTTTGCAAAAGTCTATGAACGCCTGCGCGGCTTTGGAGACGTACTTTTCCTTCTTCCACGCCAACCCAATGTCGACGAATATCGGCTCGTAAAACGGAATGGCTTTAAGCCCCGGCGAGTCTTCGCAGATAAAATCTAACAAGAACGCAATCCCGACTTGGTGAGCGACAAGCCCTTTTATCGTGACGATTTGCCCCGATTCAAGCACAGTGCACGGCGCAATCTTAAACGACAACAATTTGCTTTGAATGACTTGGCGCAGATAAGAGCCTTCCTTCATCATGATTAAATCGGAGGTGGCAATGTCTCTTGGAGTTATCCACTTCTTGCGGGCAAGCGGACTTGATTGCGACACGCAGACCATAAGTTGATTGCGGCTCATCTTAAGGACGTTCAAATTAGGCGTGGAGTCGGGCACGATTATAATTCCAAAGTCGAGTTCGCCGCTTTCGAGTTTCTCACGGATTGACAGCGAGCCTTCCTCGAAAAGTAGCACATCAAGATTCGGGTGCAGATGCCGGAAGACAGAAAAGACTTTTGGGAAGAGGTACGCGCCCATCATCGGCGGGATTCCAATTTTAATCGTGCCCTTCTGCAGTTGCTTATAATCATCGACTTCCAGAACGGCTTCATCAATGTTGCGCAGGGCAATTTCGATTCGTTTCAAGAAGACGCTACCCTCTGGCGTCAAGGTCAGTTGCTTTTGGCTACGGTCGAAGAGTTGAACACCAAGTTCCGTCTCCAATTTCCTTATCGCTACGGTGATATTCGGCTGTGAAACTTTGAGGCGTTGCGCGGCGCGGGTGATGTTCTTTAAGCGGCTCGCCATCTGAAAGTATTTAAGCTGTCGCAACTCCATTGTAATCACTTCCTTTGGGTTAAATGTATCTATAATTGCAATTTATATTCTACACCGCTACAATTTACCTTGCAACATTTATTTAGAGGAGTGACAAACGTGATTGAGCTTAGGGGCGTGGAAAAAGTTTTCGGCTCGGTGCATGCAGTCGACGGAATAAGCTTCAACATTAAAAGCGGCGAGGTCTTCGGGCTACTCGGCAAGAATGGTGCGGGTAAGACGACAACGATTAAGATGCTGACACTTCAGCTTAAGCCGACGGCGGGCGAGATTCTCTTCGAGGGGCGAGCTGTCCTCGGCAACGAAATCTTTATCAAGAGCTTGCTCGGACTCGTGCCGCAACATCTGAACTTCGACCAAGATTTGACGGTTGAGGAGAATTTAGAACTGCACGCGAGACTTCATCACCTGCCGAAGGTTGAACGACGCGCACGCATTGACGAGCTATTAAAGTTCGTGGAGTTGGAAAGAGTTCGTAAATCGTTCGTGCGTGAACTGTCCGGCGGCATGAAGCGTCGATTATTAATCGTCCGTGCGCTGATTCACCGCCCGAAGATTTTATTCCTCGACGAACCGACCGTTGCCCTTGACCCGCAAGTCCGCCGTAAAGTCTGGGAACTGATAACCGACTTAAAGACGCAGGGAATCACAATCGTGTTGACGACGCATTACATTGAGGAGGCAGAGGCTCTTTGCGACCGCGTGGCAATCTTAAATCACGGACGGCTTGTGGCACTCGACACGACGACTAATCTCTGCGCGGGCTGTTCACTAGAGGAAACCTTCATCGCGCTGACCAAATAAAAAATCCCCGCCGCGTTGACGGGGAATTTTTTAAGCCTGTATGACTGGGAAGGCTCCGAGGTTCTTAAGCCAAATGCTTTTATCGTAGACGGCTTGTATTGCGTCTTTCAAGGCGACATCACCTGCATCAGTTTCCAGTTCAAAGAAGAAGATATACGCGCCTAAAATCGTTCGTGCAGGACGAGACTCAATCCGCGTCATGTTGACGTTGCGTTTAGCGAACTCTTCCAAGACTGAGCAGAGGGAGCCTGCGCGGGAGCCGTCAATCTGACAGATAATCAAAACCTTATCGCCGTCGAAGGTCTCGATAGGTGCGGCGTCGCGTGGACGATAAGCAACCTCGAAAAAGCGCGTGAAGTTGTTCGGGTTGTCTTGAATGTCTTTTGCGGCGATTGTCAGCCCGTTGAGCTTGCCAGCGCGTTCAGTGCATATGGCGGCGGAGTGTTCGTCAACGGCAACGAGTTCAGCTGCGCGGGCAGTCGAAGTCGCCGCTACAATCTCAACGTCGGGAAAGTTTTTATGCAAGAACTTCCTGCACTGTGCGAACGGTTGAGCGTGCGAGTAAATCTTTTTGACTGCCTTAACATCGACAAGCGGTCTTGTCATCAAGAAGTTCTTAACTTGCCAGATGAGTTCACGACTTATCGTCAAGGTGTCGGAACGTGCCAGAGTGTCTAGCGTGATGTTTATCGAGCCTTCAAGTGAATTTTCCACCGGCACAAGCCCTGCGTCCAATCGCCGTTCCTTGACTGCGGTCAATACGTCAAAGATGTCCGCGCAGATTTCCAACTTAAAGTCTTCCTGTGAATGTTTTTTAAGCCAAAGAGCCGCCTCCTCAGAGTGCGTGCCCTTCGGTCCGAGGATTCCTAACGTCTTCATGTCAATCACCTAACTTCAGTTTGCTAAGTTCGGGGAAGAGGTCGCCGATTGATTGCGATAACTCCTTTGGGCGGAGCAAATCGATAACGGGTTGCATGACGCGGAAGAACTCTTCGTCGTCTTGAAGGAGCGCGAGTATTGCGGCAGTGTTTGCGGCGTCGGCAAGGGCAGTGTGTTGCGTACCCTCGAAGTCACGATTCATCGCGCCGATTGCGTGCTTTAGTGCCAGAGAACTGTGCAAGCCAATCCGTTCGTCGAAAGCCTTCTGCAAGTCCCGCCATTGTCTTTCAAGCTTGCCAACGTCATAGCCGGGCATTTTGAAGCGGCACTCGTCGCGAAGCTGATTAATATCCGAATTGCTCCACGAATAAAGCGTCATGTCCCACGTTCCAATCCAGTCCATGAAGTTTTGGAACGCCTCAGGGAAAGTCGGCTTATCAGCGACGGTCTCTTGAGTTATGCCAGTCAACTTGGTTATGTGCTTAGTAATCTCGCCGTATTGCGGTCGGACGTAGCATTGGAACTCGTCGACCATGTTATAATCAACGTCAAGCTTCACCGCGCCAATCTCAATGACTTCATCGGTGGTAAATCGTCGCACGTCTTTGAAAGTTTTGTTAACGGGATTCATCTCCAAATCAATCACAATGTGAACCAAATTATCAACCTCCTAAGAGCTTTGTTGGTTGATAATTCTGGTTGCGTCTGAAAATATCCTGCTTAGAAAGTTTTTATTGACAAAATTAAAAGCGTATGATAACATGCGCGGTGTTGTGGGCAAGTGTTCATGACAAGAGCCGCGGGGTGGAGCAGTCGGTAGCTCGTCGGGCTCATAACCCGAAGGTCGAAGGTTCAAGTCCTTCCCCCGCAACCAACGCTGATGTAGCTCAGTCGGCAGAGCGTATCCTTGGTAAGGATAAGGTCACCAGTTCAATCCTGGTCATCAGCTCCATTGGCGGCGTAGCTCAGTTGGCTAGAGCATTCGGTTCATACCCGGAGTGTCACTGGTTCAAATCCAGTCGCCGCTACCACTTGAGATTAACGCCCCTGCAAAGGGGCTTATTCAATTAATAAACAGGAGGGCGAATCATGAGGACGAATATAACCTTGTCCTGCACCGAATGCAAGCACCGCAACTACAGGACAAACAAAAACAAGAAGAATACTCCCGACCGAATCGAAATGAAGAAGTATTGCCGCTTTTGCAAGAAGCACACCCTGCATAAGGAAACCAAATAATGTCGGAGCAAAAGGGCGAAAAAAAGAGCGTTATTCAATTTATCAAGGAAGTTCGCACGGAGCTAAAAAAAGTCTCTTGGCCAACCAATAAAGAGCTTGTCTCTTATACGGGCGTCGTGGGGCTTGCAGTTGTAATCGTCTGTGTGCTGATTTGGATTTGCGATACGGCTTTTGCTAAGCTGTTCCGCCTTATTCTCGGCTGAAAGGAAAAGTTACAATGGATAAGAACGTAACGAACTCGGAACGCATTACTGGACGTGCTTGGTATGTCGTTCATACCTATTCAGGCTATGAAAAGAAGGTTAAAGCCACCCTTGAAAGCAAAGTCGCCGCGCAAGGGCTTGAAGACGTTATCTTTGATATTATAGTGCCCATGCACGATGAGTCCGAATTCAAAGACGGTAGAAGACGCATTGTCAAGAAAAAAGTTTTCCCTGGCTATGTCCTTGTCGATATGATTGTCGATAACAATTCGTGGTTCGTCGTCCGCAATACGCAAGGTGTCACTGGCTTTGTTGGCTCCGAAAAAGTTCCTATTCCGTTAAGTGAGGAAGAGGCGCAAAAAATTTTGACAGAGTTGATTGACGGACGCGTCGTTGATGATACTCTTGGCTTTAATGTCAATGACAACGTGCGGATTATCGACGGCATCTTTGAAAATCGGCTCGCAACTGTCAAATCCATTGACGCGGAAAAACAGCGTCTTAAAGTTCTGGTTGAGGACATGCCAGTTGATTTGGACGTCAGTCAGGTTGAAAAGCTTTAATTATTGAAAGGAGGTGCACACATGGCAAAGAAAGTTACCAAAGTCGTCAAGCTTCAAGTTCCAGCGGGTAAGGCAACCCCTGCGCCGCCAGTCGGTCCGGCACTCGGTCAAGCGGGCGTCAATATCATGGCGTTTGTTAAGGAGTTCAATGACCGCACAGCTCAACAGGCAGGTTTGATTATCCCCGTCGAAATTTCGGTTTATGAAGACCGCTCCTTTACGTTCATAACCAAGACACCGCCGGCAGCAGTCCTGCTCAAAAAGGCGGCGGGCATTGAAAAGGCATCTGGCGAACCTAACAAAAACAAAGTCGCCAAACTGCCCCGCGCCAAAGCTCAAGAGATTGCTGAGCTGAAGATGAAAGACCTTAACGCGGCGTCAATCGAGGCGGCAACGCGTATGATTGAAGGCACTGCGCGTAGCATGGGCATTGAGATTGTCGCTTAATCAGGCAAGGCGGGAGAGTTAATCGTTTGTACCGCAAGGAGGAAATTTAATGGCAAAGCAAAGCAAAAGATTCCGCGAGGCTCAAGCCCTCGTCGAGAAAGGCAAATTCTACACTGCTGAGGAAGCTGTTGCCCTCGTGAAGAAGACTGCAACGGCTAAGTTTGATGAGACGATTGAACTGCATGTGCGCTTGGGCGTCGACCCGAAATACGCTGACCAACAGGTTCGCGGCGCAATCGTCCTTCCAAACGGCATTGGCAAAACAAAGAGAGTTTTGGCATTCGTCGCGGGCGAGAAGGCTAAAGAAGCTGAAGAGGCTGGCGCGGATTATGTCGGCTCCGATGATTTGGTCGCGAAGATTCAAGGCGGCTGGTTTGATTTCGATGTAGCCGTTGCTACGCCCGACATGATGAGGATTATCGGTCGCTTAGGTAAGCTCTTGGGTCCGCGTGGACTTATGCCTAACCCGAAACTCGGCACCGTCACTACGGACATTGCAAAGGCTATCGGCGAGCAAAAGGCTGGTAAAGTCGAATACCGCACCGATAAGCAAGGCAACATTCACTGCCCGATTGGCAAGAAATCTTTCGAGGATGACAAGCTTAAGGAAAACTATCAGACGCTTATCGATACTTTAATCCGCGTTAAACCGGCGGCGGCTAAAGGTCAGTATATCCGCTCAATCACGTTGGCGGCGGCGATGGGTCCGGGCGTCCCGATTCAAATTTAAAACTGAATATCTCAGACCATAGACGGCAAGTTCGGCACGCCGATTAAAGTGCTTGCTCAGGTCGAAAGCAACTTTGGCGTTAAAGTTTCCTTCGGTCTGCGTGGTCGAAGGATTTTTACTTTGTGTAGGGAGGTGAAATTTATGGCAGTTACGAGTAAGGTTACACCTAAGAAAGAGGCGGTCGTCGCCGAGATTAAAGGCTGGCTGACTTCTGCTAAAGGCGTCGTCATCACGAGCTACAGAGGTCTTAACGTGGCGACTGATACCCAACTGCGTCGTGAACTACGTGCGGCAGGCGTTCAATATAAAGTCGTTAAGAATACAATGCTTCGTATCGCGGCTAAGCAGGCGGGTATTGAAGGGCTTGATTCACACCTTGAGGGCACGACGGCGATGGCTTTCTCTGCTGAAGACGCGGTCGCTCCGGCGAAGGTTATCTGCGACTTTATGAAGAAGAACAAGCTTGAAGACCCCGGCATATTGACGATTAAGGTTGGCATGGTTGAGGGCAAAGTTATCGACGTGGCGGGCGTCAAAGCATTGGCGAACTTGCCGAGCCGTGAACAACTCGTCGCTAAACTCCTCGGCAGCATGAACGCTCCGATTGCAAACTGCGTGGGCGTACTGTCTGGTATCATTCGCAATTTCGTCGGCGTCGTCGATGCTATTCGCGAAAAGAAGGAAAAAGAAGCGGCGTAAGGTTTTTAAGATAATGGAGGTTAAAATACAATGACTAAAGAAGAAATTATGCAAGCGATTGAAAGCATGACGGTTTTGGAACTGAGCGAACTGGTCAAGGCTATGGAAGAGAAATTCGGCGTGAGCGCGGCAGCTCCGGTAGCAGTTGCAGCGGCAGGTCCTGCGGCAGCGGCGGCTGAACCCGAAGAGGAGAAAACCGAGTTCGACGTTATCCTTGCCAATATCGGTCAAGAGAAAATCAAAGTCATCAAAGCTGTCCGCGAGGCAACTGGTCTTGGACTTAAAGAGGCTAAAGCTCTCGTCGACGGCGCACCCGCTCCGGTCAAAGAGAAAATCTCCAAGGCTGATGCTGAAGCTCTTAAGGCGAAACTCGAAGAGGTCGGCGCGACTGTTGAGATTAAGTAAAAAACTTCTTGACAGCTTAAACCTCAGCGGTTATAATTGCGCTTGTCTTGAGGGACGGAAGTTTTTCAAGCGGTAGTGGGGTTGTAGCTCAGATGGTTAGAGTGCCTCGTTGACATCGAGGAGGTCACAGATTCGAGTTCTGTCAGCCCCACCATTTGATTTTCTAGGGCTCGCTTAACTCAGTTGGTAGAGTATCTCCGTCACATGGAGGAAGTCGTGGGTTCGAGTCCCTCAGCGAGCACCACACTTAATACGAAATTAAAAGTTGCCTTCCGAGTTCGGGAGGTAACTTTTTTTCTGCCATGAAGGATTTTCTTTCACGGCGGCAGAATAGGCAAGCACTAAACATTTTTTGAGGAGTAAGTTTCATGATAAAGAAAGTTGCCGCGCTATTGACGGCGGGAATATTTTTCTTAACGTCGCCGAGCTTAGCTTTGGCAGAAAAAAATTTGCCAGAAGAATCTTCCGAGACAAAATCAGTTGAAGAACCATTTGCAACGCCCGAAGAAGAAATAAAACATCCACCGCTAGACCCCGCATATCACGACCCGCCAGTTTATGAAGAAGGTCAAGAGCCTCCGCAAACCGTTGAGCCGCCGCCCGTAGATGACGGCGAGGGCTTGGAGTTTTTAGTTTATCATAAGGATGGAGTGATGGCATTCGCGATTATCGCCGACCACGAGAAATATCAACTGCGCCCCGTCGTCGCTAAGAATCAAATTCCAGGACGTGCGACGGTTTCGCAGATGAATTCGCCCGACGCAATCGCCACGATTAACGCAAGCTACTTCGCGACCAACGGAGTTATCCTAGGCAACACAAAGATTGACGGCATGACGGCGGGCACGACTTACTTTATCCGTTCGGCGATTGGGATTAAGGCGGACGGCTCCACGATTTTTGCGCGGCAGAGTTATCGGGGCGTCTTGCAATTCAACGGGGAAGAAGTCGTAGTCGATGGCGTCAACTGTGAACGCAATCCCAATTCCGTCATCGTCTACAACGGCTGGCAAGGCGAAACGACCAGAACGAATAATTTCGGCGTGGAATTCGTCGTGCAGGACGGCGTTGTTGTGAATATCTTCCGCGACAAGGGCAACAACTACATTCCGCCGAACGGATTTATTGTCAGCGTTCACGGCACGGCGGCGGAGGCTTTCAAGGGGGTTTACGTCGGCGACGCGATGACTTTCGACGAGGATTATATTAACGTAGAGCACGGCGACGACTTCAACGAGGCAATCCATATCGTTGGCGCGGGTCCCACTCTAGTTAAGGACGGCGAAGTTTACGTGACGGCGGACGCCGAGCAATTCCCCAATGATATTCGTATCGGACGTGCGCCGCGTTCGGCAGTGGGCATCACTCAATACGGCGATTATATCTTTGCAGTCGTCGACGGTCGGCAAGCTCACAGCAAAGGTTGCACGCTCACCGAGTGGGCAAGGATTCTTAAGGACAGCTTCGGGGCAGTCGAGGCAATCAACTTGGACGGCGGCGGCTCCACGGAATTATTCTTTAAAGGCAGTCTCGTAAATAAGCCTAGTGACGGCAGAGAACGACTTATAGCGGACGCGTTGACGATTCTGCCGAAATGATTTATTATTCATGCGTTAATCATTGAATTGCAATCCGAAATGGAGTGAAAGACTTGCAAAGGTTGTTTGTGAAATTATTTTTAATCGTCATGCTGATAATCTTCGTCGCGCCGCTGAAAGTCTCAGCAATGCCAGAGATTTTACCGTTCGACCAACTCAAAAGCGGCATGAGTGGCAAGGCTTATACGGTCGTTGACGGCTCTGGCAAGATAGAAAACTTCGACGTGAAGATTATCGGCTTGACGGACGAAGGCAAAGGTTCCAAACGCATGATTATTGCGCAGACCTCTGGCGAAGTCATAAAGCGCACGGGCGGTATCTTGCAGGGCATGAGCGGCTCTCCCGTTTACATTGACGGCAAACTTATCGGAGCACTGTCCGCCATGTTTAAAGAGATGGATCCTTACATCGCCTTTATAACGCCGATTGAAAGTATGTTAGAGCTATGGACTTTGCCCGACCCCAAGGCGCAAGTGAATTACTTCAAGATTGCCAAGGCGGCGGAGGAAGAAAATAAATCCGATGAGTCAGAGGAAGTTGAGCAGGAAAGTAAAGACGATTCAACCGTTGAGACTGTCGAGGATACCGAAGACATTACACCGGCTGAAGAGGTCGACGCGTTATATATCAGTGGCTTCGACGCAAGCGGCATAAGATTTTTACAACGGGAGCTTGGCTTGAAGAATTTGCAAATGTCATCAGCAACGAAACCTGAACGAGGCATTCAACTCGACGCAACACTTGAGCCTGGCTCGGCATTGGGCGTGGCGATTATCTATGGTGACTTCTCACTCGGTGCAACGGGCACTGTCACTGCTGTGGACGGCAAGAGGCTTTTGGCATTCGGGCATTCGTTCACGCATTCGGGCAATGTCAATTACTTCATGACGGACGCTTCTGTTATCGGCTCGGTCAGTGGCGGCACGAGTAATGGCATTAAACTCGCGGGCATTGGTCACATTATCGGGCGAGTCAATCAGGATAGAGATTCGGGCATTGCGGGCATTCTCGGAACGTTCCCGGCAGTCGTGCCAATCACGGTGACGGTTCATGACAACGCCCTTAACAAAGAAGAGACTTACAACGCGACGATTGCTTACAACGAAAGCTTAATCCCCAAGCTCGGCGCGGCTGTGGCCTACACTGCCCTTAGCAAGATGGCTGATTCGACGGCGGAAAGCACTGTCGAAGTCGATTTCAACATCAAGACCAATGCGGTTGCTGACGGTGAGTTGACGCGCAAGAACATGTTCTATAACACAACGGACGTCGGGCAGGTCGCAATTCTTGAACTCATGCAAGCTCTTAATCTAGTCTGCTCCAATACCAAAGAGGAATCTAATATCTTCGGCGTGGACGTGAACATTTCATTCGAGGCGGAGCGGCGCACGGCGTCAATTATCTCCGTCACGCCCGAAAAGAAATCCGTTAAGCCCGGCGAGACGATTAATCTTACAGTCGAACTGCAACCCTATCGCAAGCCTATAGAGAAAGTCACTTTGCCTTACACCGTGCCATTGACGGCGCGGCAAGGCAATCTAGCTTTGGAGATTCATGGCGGCGCACTCGTCCCAGTCAATCAGGCAATAGCTAA
Source organism: Selenomonadaceae bacterium (assembly GCA_017534385.1). Taxonomy (GTDB): domain Bacteria; phylum Bacillota; class Negativicutes; order Selenomonadales; family Selenomonadaceae; genus Quinella. The sequence continues at coordinate 2,716 of JAFWCT010000054.1, read as the reverse complement.
CGCGGGACTTATCACAGCTGATTCAAACAAGAGCTACGAAGACAAGATAAAAGAGTTCCTCAAGACTGGCAAGAACAATCAACTTGTCGTGGAGGTCGGCGGGGCGAATGAACCTAAGACAGAAAAACAAATCCGCCAAGAGATTGCTCAAGCTAAACGGGCGCAGGCTCGCCTCAAGAAGGAAGGCATATCCTCAAAGAAAGTCGACAACAAGGTTGACACGGACTACATAATCGATAACGTCATGCGCACAACCCTTAGCGTCGAGAAGGTTTGAGCTGAGGAGGATTGAGATTTTGGAACGATTGGTAATAAAAGGCGGCAACCGATTAAGCGGCACCGTTAAGATAAGCGGCGCGAAAAATGCAGTGCTTCCTGTCATAGCGGCGACGCTTCTCGGTCAAGACAGGATGACTTGCTTAGACGAAGTGCCGAACCTCGACGACGTGCGCACGATTAGCGAAGTCCTGCGCTCGCTCGGCGTCAAGGTCACTCACGAGCCGCAAGACAATAAACTTTACGTCGACGCCACGTCGATTGACAATATAACCGCGCCATATGATTTAGTTCGGAGAATGCGTGCCTCCTTCTTGATAATGGGACCATTGCTTGCAAGACTCGGCAGGGCGAAGATTTCATTGCCGGGAGGCTGTGCGATTGGTACGCGTCCGATTGATTTGCACCTTAAAGGCTTCGAGGCTCTCGGCGCGAAGATTTCTATTGGACACGGCTACATTGAGGCGATTGCCCCCGAAGGCTTGAAGGGCGGTCAGATTTATCTTGACTTCCCCTCAGTCGGCGCGACGGAAAATATTTTAATGGCGGCGTCAATGGCTCAAGGTCAAACGGTCATCGAGAATCCCGCGCAGGAACCGGAGATTGTCGACTTAGCCAACTACCTAAACATCATGGGCGCAAAGATTCGCGGCGCGGGCACGAACGTCATCAAGGTCGAAGGCGTGAACAAGTTGATTGCGCACGACTACACGATTATCCCCGACCGAATCGAGGCGGGAACCTACATGATTGCCGCCGCTATGACGCAAGGCGACGTTTACATTGCCAACGCCATTAGCGAACACCTTAAACCGGTCATTGCTAAGCTTAAGGAGGCGGGCGTTAAAGTCGTCGAGGACGTGGACGGAATCAGAGTTATCTGCGACCGCCGCCCGCGTGCCGTAGACATAAAGACCTTGCCTTATCCCGGCTTCCCGACCGATATGCAAGCTCAGTTCATGGCGATGCTTACCATTGCAAACGGGACGAGCGTTGTAACCGAGACTGTCTTTGAGAATCGGTTCATGCACGTCGACGAACTTAGGCGCATGGGTGCACGGATTAAGATTGATGGGCGGACTTCCGTCGTCGAAGGGCAGGAACGGTTGACGGGCTGTCAAGTCAAGGCGACTGATTTGCGAGCGGGTGCGGCGATTGTCTTAGCGGCTCTCGTGGCGGAGGGTGAGACTCAAGTCGGCTACATTCACCACATCGACCGCGGCTATGATAATCTCGTTCAAAAGCTCGTGAGCCTCGGCGCGGACATCAGGCGCGTCGACAATTAACGCAATAAAAAAACCGGCTGTCATCAACGATAGCCGATTTTTTTTGTCTGTAGGGAAAAGTCTGGGAAGTCGTGAGCAATCCTCTTAGCGCAGTCGGAGCAAAATTTCTCTGCCGCCGCCCTGTTCTCGCGGAAGACTTTCTTATAGCCCCAAACGTGTGTGAAAGTCCTTTGCTTGCCGCCGAACAGCTCCGATAAGTCAGACAGGCTCTTGACTTCGACGCCGCAAAGCTCCGCGCACATGGCAAGCCACCTCTGCTCGACGAAGACCATATACGGCAACAAATCCCAGCCGCTTTGTTCGGGCAGAGGCTCCGCCGCCCGCATGAAGTCAAACGCGAAGTTGACGTATCGCCGCACGAAATTTTCATCGCCGAAGTAAACTAACGCCGCGTTGCACGGGTCAAGCGTCCAATTCAATTCGGCGGGCAACGTGAATTCTTTAAGCCGGAAGTAGTTCGCGTCGGGGTAGCAGGGTAAGTCGCGGCTCTCGCGGTGAATGACGGCAAGTTTTGAATCAAATGTCAGCGGCTGCCAAACGATAAAATCTAAATCAATCATCACGCACGGCAACGGCTGCTTCGACAGAGCAAAGAGTTTCGCGCCAGCCCAGAAAATGTTTTCGTCAATGCCGAGCCGCGACCACTCGTCAAGGGAAGTGTCGACGCCGTTCCAAAGCTCAAGCAGTCCCGCCGCCTCGAAGAAGTTCTTCCCTGCCGTGTCCGTGTACAAAAAGATTTCGCCGTTATGTCGTCGCCACTCTAGCGCAGAAAGTATCAGCGTGAATATCTCGAAGTCGTCAAGCTTGCCCCGCATCCGCAACGTGTGAAAGGCTCTCACGTTTAGTAATCTCCTATCCAAATAGCTTCGTAATCTCTTAACCAAACAATTTCCAAGCCGTAGCCGAGACCGCTCGAACTCGTCGACGAGACTTCTTCCTCAGGCAAAGAACCTTCAATGATGACCTCGCCACGAGTATTCGTCGCGTAGCCGAGACCGCCCGAACTTATCGATGAGACTTCCTCCGCAGGCAAAGAACCTTCAATCAAGACCTTGCCGCGAGTCTTCGGCGCGAAGTAGAGATTACGAATCGCGAGCTTGCCGCCTTGATAAGTGAAGTCCGCGAAGAGTTGAAGCTTGCGTTCGTTGTTGTAG
>JAFWCT010000053.1 GCA_017534385.1 Selenomonadaceae bacterium | reverse complement strand
GAGCCGACCTCGTAGCTCGTGCGGGCGTCAAGGACTTTGCGGTCATAGTATTGCGCGTCGTAGTGAATGCCCTTGATAAAACTCATAAGCTCCTCTTTAATCTTGCGGTTAATCTTTTGGTCAATCGCCGCGTCTCCAGTGTTCACGACGGGATAAGCTAACTTCTCGTTGCCGTTGAAGTGAGCCGTCTCAATCGTAGCTACGCCCGCCGAACTCATCAACATCAGCAGGGCAATCATCATCAGAAATATTTTCCGCATGTTCGACACCTCCGCGCAGATTATATCACGCAGAAAAATTTTGTCGACGTGGCAAGCGTCTTATGCTATCATGAACAAAAACTTCAGAGGCGAGGCAATGATTCAACTAGATAACGTTACAAAGTACTACGGCGAGCGGCTCATCTTCCGCGACGTGACTTTTAAGATTGCTGACGGCGAAAAGGTTGGCATCGTCGGCAAGAACGGTGCGGGCAAGTCCACGCTCGTGAAGATTATGATTGGTGCGGAACCATTTGACGCGGGCACAGTCGGCGGACTTCGTGCAGAGGACATCGGCTTTGTCGAACAGACGCCCCGATTCACTGCCGCAAGTCTCCTTGACGAAATGTTGACTGTCGACATCGAAAAGTTTCAGGCGCGGAAAGTTTTATTCGGGCTAGGCTTCACTGAACCGGAGCTTGAGAAGAATCCGAATCACTTCAGCGGCGGCGAGTCAGCGAAGATTTCTTTGGCAAAAGCTCTGCTCAATGAACCGCGTATCCTAATCCTCGACGAGCCGACCAATCACCTTGACATTTACTCGATTGAGTTCCTTGAAGAGTTCGTCAAGAATTATCGCGGCACAGTCATTGCCGTCACGCACGATAGACATTTCCTTCAACAGTGCGTCGAAAAAATTTTGGACATGGAAAATTTTAGGGCGACGCTGTACCCCGGCAACTACGAAAAGTTTGTGCAGCTTAAGCGGGAACGTCACGCGGCGGAGCTTAAAGCTTACGAACGGCAGCAGGAAGAGATTGCCAAGCTTGAAGAGTTCGTCAGGCGCAATAAAGTCCGAGCTTCGACGGCAAAACGTGCTAGAAGTCGTCAAACGATGCTTGACCGTATGCAACGACTGGAAAAGCCGCCGTCAACGGAGCAATCGACAATCCGATTGGGCGACGCCGCTGAGTCTGCTAATCGCGTGCTGATTCTTGAGCGTGTCAACTTCAAGGGCATTATCAACGACTTCAGCGCGGAACTGTTCAAAGGGGAAAAGGTCGGCTTAATCGGGCGCAACGGCGTCGGGAAGTCTACGCTACTAAAAATTATCGTCGGCGAACTCAAAGCTGACAGTGGCGAAGTAAAGATTGGCAATCGCGTTAAGGTCGGCTACCTATCTCAAGGACACGAGGAACTTAACGAGAACTTGACGCCGCTTGAGGAACTCAACAACGAATTCGGATTGACGGAGGGTCAAGCGCGTTCGGAACTGGCAAGATTGAATCTGTTCGCGCAAGTCGTCGAGAAACCCATTGCCGATTTGTCAGGAGGTGAGAAGACACGCGTCGCGCTGACGAAACTAATCTTGACGGGCGCGAACTTCCTAATCCTCGACGAGCCGACTAATCACTTAGACTTACCTGCGCGGGAGGCAATAGAATCAGCGTTGCAAGACTTCGACGGCACAATCCTAATCGTCACGCACGACCGATACCTGCTTGACAAGGTAGCGACGCGAATAATAGTTTTACCAATTAGGAATGAGGAAGTAGGAATTAGGAATGAAAAGCCGAAACCTCAACCAAACATCAAAGCTCAAAGCTCAAAGCTCAAAGCTAACGAACAAGCCCTAAACAAAGTCGAGGCGCAAATAAAAATGGCGGAGATGGAATTGAAAATGATTGAGCACGAGATAAACGCGGCAATCGAACCGGACAAGCTAACGGCATTGGCGGCGGCGCACGTAGCGAAGCTCGCGGAGATTGACGAACTTTATTTGCGTTGGGAGGAATTGCTATGTTGAAAACGTTGCCGATAGTCCTTGCCCTAGCCCTATGCTTTTCCAATCTCGGCTTTATCAATTTGGGCGGACGCATTGTGCAAGAGGATTCGATAAACGTTGCTGACGCCCGCGCCCCACACAATCACTTGACGCAGGATAACAACGCTCAAACCGCCGTGATTGCCGAGGTCTACACCTTCGAGGACGCCACCGACTCTCCCGCACAAGACACCGCCGAAGAAATCATTCCCCGCGAACAAAATATCTTGCGGCTTTATTGGGACATCGTGCCAAACGCTGTCAAGTATGAAGTCCTCATCGCGGGCGAAACTCTTTACGCCTTCACGAACGGCATTGAAATCCCTGTCGAGAACGTCAACGCAAAGTTCCAAGTCAACGCCGTCTCATTAGAAGGTACGACGCTCCAGAACAAGTTGCCAATCGTCACGATAGACACCAATCCGCCTGCGCCACTCACGACGACTGAATTTGATAAGATGAACTACCCGCCGATATACCCCGTGTACTCGTGGATACCGACAAGCGGCGCGTCTCATTACGAGATTGAACTTATAAAGGACGGCAAGATTATTCGTCGCTACTTCACGTCAGCTCAACAACAAGAAGACGATTTTGATTTGTATGATAAAGTGCCCGTGCTTGACGAGGGCGAATACTTCTGGCGAGTGCGTGGGCTTAATCAGGACAATCAGCCGCTAACACGTTGGTCAGCTAAGGACGCGTCAAATAGTTTCGAGGTCAATCATCAAGTCCGATTCGCGGCATTGGGTGACAGCATAACGCATGGCGGCGGCTCAATATCGGTTCCGCCTTCGACGACGCTTTATAACTGGGAAACCTATTGCGCCATTCCCGTTAAGAACTTGGCTAGGAGCGGCGATACTACGGCTGAAATCCTTGCCCGCTTCGATAATGACGTGCTGCCCTTCCGACCAGAAGTTTTATTCATTATGGCGGGCGTCAATGATTATCGCGCAAACATTCTCGGCTCGGAATCGGTTGAGAACTTAGCGATGATTCGTGACAAGTGCGAACGCAACGGAATTAAGCCCGTATTCCTCACGCCGACGCCAATTAATCCCGCGCAGATTCAACGGCTCGGCTTTATCGATTTGCCGCCGGAAGATTGGCAAGAACATCAACGCTTTATCTGCGATTGGATACGCGACCAAGAATACTTTATCGACGTGAACGACAAACTAACTGACGAGTCGGGCAACTTGCTTGAGTCGCTTAGCGTAGACGGCTTGCACCCCGACGCCGAAGGCAAAAAAATAATCGGCGAGGCTGTTGCCGATTGGTTAGACAAATATCTGAACTTGAAATAAAAGCTCCCGTCAAAGGCGGCGGGAGTTTTTAGATAGCGATTGAGTACAGCCTTAGCCGCCCGCGCAACCAATTTAAATTTGGTCTTCAACGACGCCTTACGGCTTCTTTAACTTCTCGCTTGATATTCGCGTTGTGGAGCTTAGCCCGCGTCCGATTGACCGGCTAAATAAATTCTTCAAGGACAATCTGAAATAACAATCGGGATAAGGACTTCGCCAAGCTCCTCATACAAAAAGTTCGCGGCAGTCAAGTCGTTCAGCTCAATCAGAAACGTTTCGACTTGCTCCGGCAAAAGCAAAAGCTCCTGCGTCACGACATCGGCGTAATCGGTGTTCGCGACGCGGATTTTTTTATTGCGCAGATAATTTTCCACGCTAGCCAAGAAGTTATATTCCAACGTCAAGGACAGCCGCTTAAAGGTCGTCATGCGCACGAGCTTTGAATTGGCAATGCCCAAAGCCGCACTGTGTGAATAAGCGCGAATCAATCCTCCCGCGCCGAGCTTTATCCCGCCAAAGTATCGCGTCACGACGATTGCGCAATCCGTCAGTTCATTCTTTTTAATCGTCTCAAGGATTGGATTGCCAGCCGTACCGCCGGGCTCGCCGTCATCATTTGACTTTTGTTTATCGCCGCGCAAGCCGAGTACCCACGCCGAACAATTATGCGTTGCGTCGAAATATTTCTTGCGAATCATCTGCACGAAGTCCCGCGCTGACTCCTCGCTATCGACGTGCTTAACATGCGTCAAGAACTTCGACTTGTTGACCTCATAGGCCGCGTTGAAAATTTCTCCGTCAGCCACCGTCTTAAAGTTTTCCATGATAAACCTCGCGCACGCTTGCCATGATAAATTTATTATTGCGTTCGTCGCGGCGACCTTTATTGCGCCATTCATTTAACGTTCCATACTCTGCGGCGGCAAGCTCTTCTTTAGTCTTCATGACTTGAATCACTTCACGCACGACGTTTGCACCGTAAATGATATTGTCCCTGAAGACTGGCGAGCCGTCCACGTATCGATACTTCTCAATCAAGCTGTCGGGTATCGTCGCCTTATCGTTCATGTTCAACGCCAAAGGATACCAGAAACCTTTTGCCATGTCGTAGCTACCTTGATAGACTTGCTCTGCAAACGTATCGTCTTCCAACTGCGAAGGAATATTCTTTCCGTCGGGATACTCTTTTATATTCTGTACCGCGTCTTGTGCCCAACGAGCAGTGCCCTCCTTGAACCAATCGTTCATGAAATACGTTGCGCCGTATTGGATTTCGTGAAAGTATTCGTGCGTCGGTGTCGAGTTCTTACGAGGATTAACCGTGTTAGCAACGCGGAAATGTATCGCCCGTTCGTTAGGATTGTGCTTGGAATGTTGCCTGACTTTTTTGCCGGAGATGCCGTTGTATTTGCCCATGACCGCCTTTGACTTAATGTCGACTTCAATGGACGTAGCGTTAAAGCGTTCGGACTCAAGCGGGTCTGGGAACTTGAACACGTCCTTAAAGAGTTCGCGAGCCGCATTAACTTGCGTGGCAATGTCTTCGACGACATCGGGCACGCCATTTACATTTAAGTCCGTCTTGTCAACGGGTGCCGCGTCACCTGCCTCGTCGTAAATCACGTAGACGATACCTTGCTGATAAATTGCCGCGTGCGTCGTAGACATCATCAACACAAACGCCACCGCCATAAATAAAATCCTCAACTCGATAACCTCCTTACAACAAAAAATCCGCGAAGACCTCATTGCCCAGAGCCAAGCCGCGTGTCGTCAGATAAATTCTGTCGCCGTCGACTTCAAGCAAGCCGCGTTGATGATTCTCAGCAATGACTGCGCCGAACACGTCAAAGATACTCGCGCCGAACTTTTTATGGAATGTCTGCGCGGAAATGCCAACCGTCATGCGCAAGCCGAGGAAACAGAACTCTTCCATAGCCGCCTGTCGAGTGACAATCTCCTCGATGATTGGTTCACTGCCTTTAATGTAAGTCGCCACGTCGCGAACGTTTGAAGTTCTCAACGCCCCGTCAAAGCTGTGCGCCCCCGCCCCGAAGCCGTGATAACTTTTGCCCGTCCAGTAGCCGACGTTGTGACGGCTCTCAAAACCTTTCCTAGCGAAGTTGCTGACCTCGTAGCGTCGATAACCGAACCTCGGCAAGGTCTGTGTTATCAAGTCGTACATGTCCGCGCAAGTGTCTTCGTCGGGCAAGGCAAGTTGATTCTTAAGCTCAAAAAACTTCGTGCCTTCCTCAAGTTCCAAGCCGTAAATCGATACGTGCTCAACGTCTAAAGCTTTGACGCGTTCAAGGTCGCGGCGCAGATGTTCAAGCGTCTGATTGGGCAAGCCGTACATCAAATCAACGCTAACATTGGCAAAAAAAATCTTCGCGTGCTCGACAGTCTCAATCGCCGCCCGCGAATCGTGAATCCTTCCCAACGTCTTTAATAGTTCGTCGTCGAAACTCTGCACACCCAAGCTTAGACGGTTAAAGCCCAACGACTTCAGCCCGCGCAGATAATTTCCGTCGACAGTGCCTGGGTTCGCCTCAATCGTAAGCTCCGCCCGCTCGTCGACGTTAAACGCCTTCCGAACCGCGTAAAGAATTTTCTCAAGCTCAGCAAGCTTAAGCGTCGTGGGAGTGCCGCCGCCTATGTAAATCGTCTCGACCGTCGAATCATCAGCCCGCAGATTGATTTCCCTAATCAAAGCCTCGACATAAGCTGAACGCTCCGCCGCGTCGCTAACTTTGGAATTGAACGCACAGTAATTGCATTTGCGTTCGCAGAAGGGCACGTGGATATAAATCATGATGACAACTTCTTAGCTTGCTCGGCGGTTATCAAGGCGTTAATGAAGTCGTCAAGGTCGCCGTTCAAGACTTCTTCCAGCTTGTAGAGTGTCAGCTTAATCCTGTGGTCAGTCACGCGCCCTTGAGGAAAGTTGTACGTGCGAATCTTCTCGCTACGGTCGCCGGAGCCAACTTGATTCTTCCTATCCGCCGCAATGCTCGCCGCTTGCTCACGAACTGCCAAATCTTTCACGCGGGCACGCAGGACACGCATCGCCTTTTCCTTGTTCTTAAGCTGTGACTTCTCGTCCTGGCATTGAACGACAATACCAGTCGGCAGGTGCGTTATCCTAATGGCAGTCTCAGTTCGGTTGACGTATTGCCCACCCGCCCCACTCGCGCAGTAAGTATCAATCCGAAGGTCAGCGGGGTTAATCTCAACGTCGACTTCCTCAGCTTCGGGCATGACGGCAACGGTAACCGCGCTTGTGTGAATCCTGCCGCCGCTCTCGGTGACGGGCACGCGTTGAACTCGATGGGTGCCGCTCTCGTATTTAAGCTTGCTAAACGCCCCCGCGCCCTCAACCGTGAAAGAAATCTCTTTAAAGCCGCCAATCGTCGTCGGGTTCGCGTAAACAATGTCGACGTGCCAACCTTGCCGCTCGGCGTAGCGCGTGTACATCCTGAACAGCTCGCCCGCGAACAATGCCGCCTCATCACCGCCAACGCCGCCGCGTATCTCCATGATTACATTCTTATCGTCGTTGGGGTCTTTAGGCAACAACATTATCGGCAACTGTGAATCAAGCGCGGCTTTGGACTTCTTAAGCTCGTCGAGTTCTTCAGCCGCCAATGTCCTCAAGTCTTCGTCGTCGGCAGTCTCAAGCAAGGCTTTATCCTCGTCAATCTGCGCGGTGATTCGTTTGTATTGGCGGAAGGTCTTTACAATCGGTTCAAGGGCGGCGTGTTCGCGAGTGAGTGCTGTGAACTTTCCAACGTCCGCGATTACTGACGGGTCACTCAAACGCGCTTCGACCTCTGCAAAGTGTTCTTCGACCTTCTGGAGTTTGTCAAGCATTGCCGCCACCGTCCAAAGTCTTAACAGCAGTATCAAGCGTGTGCCAAGCAAGCGTCGCGTACTTGACGCGGGCTGGCATCGTCGAGATATTTTTAAGAGCCGCCGCCTCGTCAAGTTCGTCAAGTTCGTCGTCGTCCGTGACTTCACCCTTAATCATGCCGATAAAAAGTTCAGCAAGCCGCCGAGCCTCGTCCAATGTCTTGCCGCGCATAAGCTCAATCATCATGTCCGTTGACGCCCTAGAGATTGCACAGCCCGCCCCATTGAACGCCGCATCTTTAATCACGCCGTCGGCAATCTCAAGCTCCAAAGTTATATCGTCGCCGCAACTAGGATTGTGCCCGCGCTCAGTTATCGTGGCGTGTTCAAGGTGCCGCCGATTGTCCTTAGCCTGACTGTGTTCGGCAATCAGTTCCGTGTAAATGTTTTCAAGCAAGCCGCATCGTCCTCCTGACCGTTTGCACTGCCTCGATTAAGCGTTCAACGTCTCGGCGCGTGTTGTAGAAGTAAAAGCTCGCTCGGCAAGTCGCGTTCTGCCCAAGGTATTTCATCAGCGGCTGTGCACAATGATGACCGGCACGAATCGCCACGCCCGCCGCGTCAAGAATCGTCGCCACGTCATGAGGGTGCACGTCCTTGACATTGAACGCCACGATACCAATCTTGTTAGCCGCCTCGCAACCGTAAAGCTCCACATAAGGCAACCGCTTAAGCTCGTCAATGGCGTAAGTCGTCAGCTCGTGTTCAATGCGTTCAATCGTCTCGAAGCCGACACCTTGCAGGTAATCAATCGCCGCCGATAAGCCCGCCGCCCCTCCAACGTTTTGCGTACCCGCCTCGAACTTTTGAGGAAGCTCGGCATAAGTCGTCGTCTGCTCTTCGACGTATTCAATCATGTCACCGCCGCTGAGGAACGGGGGCATTGCGTCGAGGATTTTCTTCTTGCCGTAAAGGACACCCATACCCATCGGCGACAACATCTTATGACCAGAGAACGCTAAGAAGTCCGCGCCGAGGTCTTGCACGTCAACGGCAATGTGCGGCACCGATTGCGACCCGTCGACAACGATAACTGCTCCGACCTCGTGAGCACGCTCCGCCAATGCCTTAACGTCGTTGACAATGCCTAGGACGTTTGAAGTCTGCGTGACGGCTAGAATCTTCGTGCGCCGCGTGAGTTTCTTATCAATGTCTGCCGCCGATAAGTTCCCGTCCGCCGTCAAGTAAATGTAATTGAGCGTCGCGCCAGTTGCCTTAGCTACTCTTTGCCACGGCACGAGGTTGGAATGATGTTCGGCTATCGTGATTAATATCTCGTCTCCGCCGCGCAGATTGTTTAAGCCGTAGCTGTACGCGATTAGGTTCAGCGACTCGGTTGCGTTCTTCGTGAAGATGATTTCCTGCGTCGACTTGGCGTTGAGGAAGTCGGCAACCTTGCGCCTCGCGTCCTCGTAGACTTTTGTCGCCTTGACGCTCAGTTCATAAACGCCGCGATGAGGATTGGCATTGCAACCGCCGTAGTAGCCGCAAATCGACCGCACGACGCTTTCAGGCTTTTGAGTCGTCGCGCTGTTATCAAGATACGCTAAAGGCTGTCCGTTCATTCGACTGCGCAATATCGGGAAGTCATTCAAAAAGTTTCTGTCCAATGCATTAAGCCTCCAATAATTTTTTCTACATTGTAGCGGCGCAAGTCGAAATAAGCAACCAAAAAAGCACCGGAGCCTTTGCCCCCGATGCTTTGACTTAGCCTCTGACGAAGTGCGGATATTTCTTTATGAACTCGTCAAGGTACGGTAACTTTATTTCCCTTAAGTCGCATGGCTCGAACTTTGCGCCGCCGAGAAGATATTTGCCGCTCTTCATTGCCGCTTCCAAAGAATCTTTATCGGCGTCCGAGTAGTCTTTGAAGTCGGGACCGGAGCGAACCTTCTGCCAAAACTTTTCAATGCCGCCCATGCTAGAGAAATGCCAGCCGCCGTTCAAGATACGCGGCAACGTTATCCGAGCATCTCTAAAGGCTTGAGGCGATGTCATGTGCTTGAACTTCCCGATAACCGTGCCAGTCCATTCCAAGTCGCGATTAACCCAATCAAAGTAGTAGCTGTGGAAGCTTTGCCTAAAGCTTACGGGGCTTAGGTCTAGGAAGTTATTAATCCTCATGCCGCTATGGAATGGCACTAACTGATTCTTCGTGTAAGGCGTCGTGTCATAAAAGGCAATGAAGTCAACGAACTTACTAGGGTCGGTAAAAGTCTCGCGAATCGTCTTGACTATCGCGGGATTAGGAATCTCATCAACGTCGCTAATCATAATCAAATCGTCTGGTTCAGCGTCGGCTAAGCCTTTGGCAATGTTGTTGCGCTGATTATTTTCAATCGACCAATCGCCCGCGCCCTTATACTCAACAACCGAAGTATCCATAATGTAATTAATCTTCGCGAAGTATTTTTGGTAGTCGTGAATGTGCGCGTAGAAGTTAAAGGGCTTTGGCTCGTTGGCATGAGTCTTATCTGCCTCGACGATAACGAACCTATCGACGACATCATAGAGGCTAGCTAACCTAAGCTCCAAAAGCTCCAGCTCATTAAAGAACGTAAAGCAATCGTAAATCTTCATTGCGGCTTACCTATCGGGGAAGAACTCATCATGAATGCTGTTGACTGCCTCGGTAACCTGCGAACCTTTGACGAGGCATGAAACGCTTATCTCCGACGTGCTGATAATGTCAATGTTGACATCTGCGCGGGCAAGTGCACCGAACATTCTAGCGGCAAAGCCAGGACTGCCTAACATGCCAGCACCCACGATTGAAACCTTAGCCATATCCTCTTCGACGAGAACTGACGCCGCATGAATCTTTTCGCTAGCCACGCCGATAACTTTCTTTGCTTCGGGCAAGTCGTCAAGGTTAATCGTAAAGACAATGTCATTGATATTGCGGTTAATGTTGCGTATGCTCTGAACAATCATATCGACGGAAATATTTGCCTCGGCTAAGGCTTGGAAGAGGGTATGGGCAATGCCCGGACTGTTCGGCACGCCGATAACAGAAACCTTCGCAACTTTCATATCGTGAGCTACGCCGCGTATCTCAAAATCTTTTTCCTCCAACGTATAATCCTCCCTGATAATCGTGCCCGCCTCCTTAGTGAAGGTCGAGCGAACATGAATCGGCATATTGAAGAACTGCCCCATCTCCACCGAGCGAGGTTGCATAACTCCCGCACCGAGACGAGCCATCTCCAACATTTCAGCATAGGTAATTTCTTTCATTCTGCGGGCGTTCTTGACAATGCGCGGGTCAGCCGAGTAAACGCCGTCAACGTCAGTGAAAATCTCGCACTCATCAGCCTTAAGCGCACCCGCCAAAGCAACTGCTGAAGTATCAGAGCCGCCGCGACCGAGTGTCACAGGGTCACCGAACTTATCAGCCCCTTGAAAGCCCGCTACGACGACGACTTGACCTTTGTTAAGCTCGTCATGCACGCGCTTAGGTTTAATGCCGAGTATCCTGCCTTTGGTATGCACGGAATTTGTCCTCATGCCCACTTGCGCACCCGTCAGAGAAATCGCCGGTTGCCCCAACTTTTTAAACGCCATAGCCAACAGAGCAATCGAGACTTGCTCGCCCGTGGTCAAGAGCATGTCCAGTTCCCGCAGATAGTTTCCCTTGTAAGGTTGCGTATCGATGCCGCCCGCCAAAGCTATCAAGTCGTCAGTAGTCTTGCCCATTGCCGAGACTACCACAACAACTTTATCGTCGGGTTTCTTATCGGCAAGAATCCTCTGTGCCACCGCCAAGATTTTATCAGTCGTCGCAACCGAAGAGCCGCCGAATTTCTTTACAATCAGAGCCATGCGTCCATCCTCCTTCGTACAGCTCAGAAGTTTCATTTTAAAATCATTGTAGCAGAGATTGTGCACTGCGTCAAAAGTTTTTCTCTGCAAAAGGAAAGCGACTCCGCCCTAAACGGAATCGCCCAAAAGTTTTCAAGTCCGAGCCGATTATTTCTTTGCCTGATTCTTGGTGATTTTTTCGGAAGCCTTCGCGGGGGCGGGTGCCATCAACGTTTGGAAAATGTCCGTCAAGGCAACTGTCACGACGCCGAGCACGTCCTTAAGCACTGCATTATACAGGTCGCCGCCGTCAGTGACGCCGCGTCCGTTTGCCGTGATGAAAAATTTCTTCGGGTGGTCGCTAGCCTTCAATGCCGCATCGACTTTATCCGCTATCATTTGCGCAAGCTGTTCTTTATCCATGTCTGTCACTCCCAATCTATTTTCCTGTCAACTTCAACACGCCGCTTAAAAATCCTTCAACGATTTTATTCATGCCACTCGAACTCAAGCCCGCCGATATGAACTGTCATGCCTTCTTTGATGCCGCGTGCCTTCAACATTGCGTCAAGGTTCTTCATGCGCCAAATAAATTGGAATCGCCGCAACCCTTCCGAATTGTCAAAGTTCGTCATGGCTACTATCTTCTCCAGATTTTTATTGCGAACGATGAACTCCGCCGCGTCATTGCGTTCGATAATAACGGGGTCTTCCTCCTTGTCCACGTCGAAAACTTTCACGGCGTCGACTGGCTCCACTTCCGGGACAATCTCCTCAAGCTTCTTGCCGATGAAGTTTATCAGCTCGTCGAGGTTATCGCGTGTCGCAGCTGAGATTGCAAAGAATTCTATTCCTTCCTGCTTAGCGAGGGCTTCGAGGCTCGGAAGGTTTTCTTTAGCCTGCGGCAGGTCAATCTTATTGGCAACGAGGATTTGAGGACGCTTGGAAAGTTTTTCGCTGTAACGCTTAAGTTCAACGTTAATCTTGTTGAAGTCGTCTAATGGATTGCGTCCGTCAACTGCCGCCGCGTCGACGATGTGCAAGATTAGCTTCGTGCGTTCGATATGGCGCAGGAAGTCATGCCCTAACCCAACACCGTCAGCTGCGCCCTCGATAAGTCCAGGAATGTCCGCCATGACGAAAGACTTTTCATAACCCAGACTGACGACGCCCAGCACTGGTACAAGCGTTGTGAAGTGATAATCGGCTATCTCTGGTCGCGCAGAACTCACAGCGGCGATTAAGCTTGACTTGCCGACGCTAGGATAACCGACTAAACCGACGTCCGCCAAAAGTTTCAGCTCCAATAAAAGCTCGCGACTTTCACCAGGCTCCCCGAATTCCGCAAAGGTTGGTGCTCTCCTCGACGACGACTTGAACTTTGCATTACCTCTGCCGCCGCGACCACCCTTAGCAACGATTGCACGCTGTCCAAGCTCCGTCAGGTCGGCAAGGACTTCGCCGGTGTTCGCGTCCTTAACGAGTGTGCCTTGCGGGACTTTAATAACGCAATCATCTGCGCCGCGTCCGAATTGCTTCTTAACGTCGCCGGCTCCACCGTTGCTAGCCGTGAACCTGCGATTGAATTTAAAGTTCAGTAGCGTGTTGATGTTCGCGTCGACCTCAAGGACAATATCGCCACCCTTGCCACCGTCACCACCGTCGGGACCGCCCTTAGGCACGAACTTTTCTCGGCGGAAGGAAGACTTACCGTTACCGCCATCGCCCGCCCGCACAATGATTTTGCTTCTGTCTATGAATTGCATTTCTCACCCTCCGATAAAAATTATGCCTGAAAAGCTTTGGCATGTCAAACATTGAGGTTGCAATCAGCGAGGCTTTTTGTTATCTTTACGCAAATTAACCCAGGAGGGATTCCTTTGACAGAAATAAAGACAATCGCGGTTGCCGGGCTTGGTTATGTCGGGCTTTCAATGGCGACCTTGCTCGCGCAGAAGAATCATGTGCTTGCCGTCGACGTGTCCAAAGAAAGAGTTGATATGGTGAACAATCGCCAATCACCAATCCGCGACGACTACATAGAAAAATTCTTCGCCGAACGTGAACTCGACCTAACCGCCACGGCTAATGCCGAGCCAGCTTATGCCTTCGCGGACTTCGTGATTATCGCCGTGCCGACCAACTATGACCCGAAGAAGAATTTCTTTGACACCTCAGCTGTCTGCTCCGTCATCGAACAAGTCATAGCGAGCAATCCAAAGGCTTTCATGATTATCAAAAGCACCGTGCCTGTAGGCTTTGTTGAGTCCGTGCGCGAAAAGTATTCCACGGATAAGATTTTGTTTAGTCCAGAATTCTTGCGCGAGTCCAAAGCTCTTTACGATAACTTGTACCCGTCGCGAATAATCGTTGGGCTTGACACCCATAACACCGCGCAGGTTAAAGCCGCTAAGGAGTTCGCTAAGCTGTTGCAGGCGGGCGCAATGAAGGAAGATATTCCGACGCTCCTAATGGGCACGACCGAGGCTGAAGCCGTTAAGCTGTTCGCAAACACCTACCTTGCCTTGCGCGTGGCTTACTTCAACGAGCTTGACACTTACGCCGAGATTAAGCACTTGAACACGCAAGACATCATCAAGGGCGTTTGCTATGATCCGCGAATCGGCGACCAGTATAATAATCCGTCGTTCGGTTATGGCGGTTACTGCTTGCCCAAAGACACTAAGCAGTTGCTTGCCAACTATCAAGACGTGCCGGAGAACTTGATTGAAGCAATCGTCATCAGCAACCGCACCCGCAAAGATTTTATCGCGTCAAGAGTCTTGGAGATGTCCGGGACTTATGCTGACGGCGAGTCCTTTGAAGTCGAACGCGAGAATGAAATTATCGTCGGAGTGTGGCGGCTGGCCATGAAGACTGGTAGCGACAACTTCCGCCAATCATCAATCCAAGGCATCATGAAACGTCTTAAGGCAAAGAGCATAACCGTTATCGTCTATGAACCTTCCCTGCCTGACGGCTCGACCTTCTTTGGCAGTCGCGTCGTCAATGACGTTGCCGAGTTCAAACGCCTAAGCAAATGCATTATCGCCAACCGCTACGACAGCGAGCTTGACGACGTTAAAGACAAAGTTTATACACGCGACCTCTTCAAACGAGACTAAAGCTAATCCTCCGTGCAGATTAATTTGCGGCGGAGGATTTTTTTTGCTATCATGAGGAAAAGGGGTGATGATTTTGTTTGGATTCTTGAAAGGGATTACGAAGAAAATTTTTGGCGACAGCAACGAAAAGGAGATTAACCGACTGCAAAAGACTGTGGACAAGATAAACGCGCTTGAGGCGGGATTGCAGAACTACACGGACGACAAGCTCACGGCGTCGACTGATAGATTTCGTGAACGATTGCAGGCGGGCGAGACGTTGGAAGACATTTTGCCGGAAGCGTTCGCGGTTTGTCGAGAGGCGTCGCGGCGAGTGTTGGGTATGCGGCACTTCGATGTTCAGCTTATGGGCGGCATGTGCTTGCACGAAGGAAAGATTGCCGAGATGAAGACTGGCGAAGGTAAAACGTTGGTGGCGACGTTGCCTGTTTACCTCAACGCGCTTGAGGGTAAAGGCGTGCACATGGTCACGGTCAATGATTACCTTGCCCGCCGCGATTCCGAGTGGATGGGGCAGCTTTATAACTTCTTAGGCTTGAGTGTCGGCTTGATTCTGCACGATATGGACTTCCCCGAACGCAAGCACGCTTATGGCTGTGATGTGACGTTCGGCACCAATAACGAGTTTGGCTTTGACTACCTGCGCGATAATATGGTTGTTCACGAGGAGCAAATGGTTCAGCGACCTTTGCATTATGCTATCGTCGACGAGGTTGACTCAATCCTTATCGACGAGGCACGCACGCCGCTGATTATCTCCGGCCCTGGTCAGAAGTCAACGGACATGTATGCAGTTATGGCGCGGGCAGTTGCCAATTTAAAAGAGGAAGTCGATTACAAGGTTGACGAGAAGCAAAAGACCGTCGCGCCCAATGATGAAGTCGTTCCGAAGATAGAAAAGTTCCTCGGCATTCAAAACCTCTACGCGCCGGAGAATATCGAACTTAGCCACTGCTTTACAATGGCACTTCGGGCAAAGGCACTTATGAAACGCGATAGAGATTACGTCGTGCGCGATGACGAGATTATAATCGTCGACGAGTTCACGGGGCGGCTTATGACTGGGCGCAGATATTCCGACGGACTTCATCAGGCAATCGAGGCTAAAGAAGGCGTGCGGATTCAGCGCGAGTCACAGACATTGGCGACGATAACTTTCCAAAACTACTTCCGCATGTATGACAAGTTGGCGGGCATGACGGGCACGGCTAAGACGGAGGAGGACGAGTTCTTAAAGATTTACAAGTTGCCAGTCGTCGTCATTCCGACCAATATGCCTGTAAGACGCACCGACCACCCCGATGTTGTCTACAAGAATAAGCGCGCGAAGTATCGAGCCGTCACCGCCGAAGTCGAACGTATTCACGATAAAGGGCAACCCGTTCTAATCGGCACAACGTCAATCGAACAGTCCGAAGAGCTTAGCGGTTATCTTAGGAAGCGCGGCATACCTCACAGCGTGCTTAATGCTAAGTTCCACGAGAAGGAAGCGCAAATCGTTGCCGACGCAGGTCAGCGAGGTGTCGTGACAATCGCTACGAATATGGCTGGACGCGGCACTGACATTAAGCTTGGCGAAGGCGTCCCCGAACTCGGCGGGCTGTTCATAATCGGCACGGAGCGTCACGAGTCGCGGCGCATAGATAATCAGTTGCGTGGGCGTTCAGGGCGTCAAGGTGACCCCGGCGAGTCGAGGTTTTATATCTCGTTGGAAGATGACTTGATGCGGCTGTTCGCCTCGGAGACCATAGCAAAGATTATGGACAAGCTTGGCATGGAAGAGGACGAGCCGATTGAGCACACGCTAATCACGCGTTCGATTGAGAATGCGCAAAAGAAAGTTGAGGCGCGGAACTTCGACATACGCAAGCACGTCTTGGAATATGATGACGTTATGAATCAGCAGCGCGAGATACTCTACGGCGAACGCAAGAAGATACTTCGCGGGGAAAACCTGCGTGATAATATACGCGGCATGGTCAATCACATCATCAAGCAGGAGATGAATCAGTACGCGAACGAGAAACTTTATCCGGAAGAGTGGCAGCTTGACGAACTGATTAAGGACGCGGAGAAAATCTTTGCGCCGGTCGGAGTGCTTAAGCAATCGGAACTTGAAGCGATGAGCCGCGACGAACTCAAGGAGCATTTGGAAAAGCTAGCGGAGGACACGTATAAGCAACGTGAGCAAATGTTTACCGAACAAGTCATGCGGGAGCTTGAAAAGGTCGTCATGCTCCGAATCGTTGATAATAAATGGATGGAGCACCTTGACCACATGGACATGTTGCGCGAGGGAATTAACTTGCGAGCCTATGGACAGCGTGCGCCGCTTGTCGAGTACAAGATTGAGGCTTTGGCAATGTTCGAGGAAATGGAAGGGGCAATCCAAGACCAAATCGCTACGACGATGTATCACGTGGCAGTTGTTCAGCAAGCCCCGCCGCCTGACGAGGAAGAAGATACTCCGCCCGAACCAACAGCTAAAGACGTGCGCGAGGCTGAATCAGTCGTGCGTCGCGAGCAAGCTAAGGTTGAAGACCGATTGCAGACTGCGCGGGCGTCTCATGGCGACGAAGTATCACCTGCCGAGAGTCAAAAGCGAGCTAAGACCGCTGACGGAAAAAAAATAGGTCGTAACGACCCATGTCCCTGCGGCTCCGGCAAGAAGTATAAGAACTGTTGCGGACGCAATAAATAATCAAAGCTTAATGCCCAAATCCCATGAGGCGGGCCAATACGTTTCAGCGATGTCGAGGATTGGCGGAACCAGTTCTTCGACATTTTTTATTTTGAGGAGCCGCCACCCGTTGTTATGCCTTTCAAACTCCAGAACAAAATTCAACGCGCCAATCATCTTGCCATAGCTCGAAGCGTCGCCGACCATCTTAACGGCAAGCGTCGCCCCGTCGCCGGAAATTTTTTCTGCGCCGTATTCAGCGTGGACAGATTTAAGCAATCGGTCAAGCTCGGCGGCAAGGAACTTAATCGGCGTCTCAGCGAAAGACTTTGCCTCTTTGAAGCTCCCGTCGAAATAAGCGGCGATGACTTTATTAATCAAGCCGAGGTGCACGCCGCGAAATTTATCGTTGTAAAGGCGCAAGATACGCGACCCGAACTTGAAGAACAAATCCTTAGGATAAAGCTCGTGGAACGCCGCGCAGTTCTTAGCAAGAAAATCAGTCGTCTCGTCGTAGCCAACGTCCATTATGGCTTTCAAGTCGACGTGCTCGGCAAAAGTTTTCTCGTCGCGAGAGTTTATCGCCGCCAGAATCTTTTTAAGTTCATCAGTCAAAGCAATCTCTCCTTATTCAAATTCGATAGTCGCAGGAGGTTTCGAGGTGCAGTCGTAGAGGACGCGATTGACGCCTTTGACCTCGTTGACGATACGATTAGCGGCGCGGCTCAACACGTCCCAAGGAATTTGCGCCGCCTCCGCCGTCATGAAGTCGCTAGTCAACACGGCACGCAACGCAATCGCAAAGTCATAAGTCCTGCCGTCGCCCATGACACCGACCGAACGCATATTAGTCAACGCGGCGAAGTATTGCGCAAGATGTTTAATGCCCGCCTTGTCAATCTCCTCGCGATAAATGGCGTCGGCGTCCTGCACGAGCTTAACTTTCTCCGCCGTGACCTCGCCGATAATCCTAATGCCCAAGCCCGGACCGGGGAACGGTTGACGGCTAACAATCTCTTCAGGCAATCCGAGTTCGCGACCAGCCTCGCGGACTTCGTCTTTAAACAACAGGCGGAGCGGCTCCACAATCTCCTTGAAGTCCACGAAGTCAGGCAAGCCTCCGACGTTATGATGAGACTTAATCACCGCCGACTTGCCAAGCCCGCTCTCGATGACGTCGGGATAAATCGTGCCTTGAACCAGATAATCAACCGCGCCAATCTTCTTGCTGACTTCCTCGAACACGCGGATAAATTCTTCGCCGATAATCTTGCGCTTGCGTTCAGGGTCAACGACGCCGCTTAGCTTGCTTAAGAACCTCTCGCCCGCGTCAATCTTGATGAAGTTCAAATCAAAGCGACTGAACGCCTCCACGACTTGCGACGCCTCGTCCTTGCGTAAAAGTCCGTGGTCAACGAAGACGCACGTTAAGTTCTTGCCGACCGCTTTACTTAGTAGCACAGCCGCCACGCTCGAATCAACGCCGCCACTCAACGCGCACAGAACTTTCCCGCCGCCGATTTTCTTCTTGAGTTGAGCAATCGTATCGGCAACAAAGGAGCTCATCTTCCAATCGCGTCGACAGCCGCAGATGTCTACGAAGTTTGAGAAAATCTTCTTGCCTTCGACCGTGTGAATAACTTCGGGGTGAAACTGCACGGCGTAGAAATTCTTAGCGGCGTCTTCCATTGCGGCAATCGGGCAGTTAGCAGTCGTGGCAGTCGCGGTGAAGTTATCGGGCATGGCAATGATTCTATCAGTATGGCTCATCCACACGACGGAACTTTTCTTGACTCCTTTAAACAGTTCAGACGCGCCGACGGTTTCAAGTTCCGTCCTGCCGTATTCGCTGACAGTTGCGGGCTTGACTTCACCGCCGAGGACGTGAGCCATTGCCTGAGCACCGTAGCAGATACCTAAGACCGGCACGCCCAAGCTAAACAACTCGACAGGCGGCAGGAGTGAATCACTT
The DNA here is from genome assembly GCA_017534385.1 of Selenomonadaceae bacterium. GTDB lineage: Bacteria > Bacillota > Negativicutes > Selenomonadales > Selenomonadaceae > Quinella. The sequence goes on along the minus strand of JAFWCT010000053.1, from coordinate 8,671 downwards.
GCATAGACGCTTTGAGGCCCGCCCGTCAAGATGATGCCCGCCGGATTGAGCACACGAATCCTTTCCATGCTAAGGGCGGTGTGCACCTCGCAATAAACGTTGTTCTCGCGAACGCGCCGCGCTATCAGCTGATTGTATTGCCCGCCGAAGTCCAAGACTAAAATCATTTCTCTTGCCAAGTTAATCACTCCCTAAAAGTTTTCCCCATTATAGCCAAAAAAAGAGCTCGTGCAAAACACAAGCTCAAGGATTCGATAATTTCAGAGACCAGCCGCCTTGCGCAGAGCGTCAGCTTTGTCAGTGCGTTCCCAAGGAAAATCTCCGTCCGTGCGTCCGAAGTGTCCGTAAGCAGAAGTCTGTTTGTAAATCGGGCGACGCAGGTCAAGCATCTTGATTATCCCGGCGGGGCGCAGGTCAAAGTTTTCATTGACGAGTTTCTCAATCAGCTCCTCATCGACCTTTGCAGTGCCGAAGCTCTCGACGCGAACGCTAACCGGATAAGCCACGCCGATTGCATACGCCAGTTGAATTTCGCATTCGTCAGCAAGTCCAGCCGCAACGATATTCTTAGCGACGTAACGAGCCGCATAAGCCGCGCTCCTGTCGACCTTCGTGGGGTCTTTGCCACTGAACGCGCCGCCTCCATGACGTGCCCAACCGCCGTAGGTGTCGACGATGATTTTTCTGCCAGTCAAGCCGCTGTCACCTTGCGGACCGCCGATAACGAACTTGCCCGTTGGGTTCACGAAAAACTTTGTCTGGGCAGTCAAGAGTTCTGCGGGAACGATTGGTTTGATGACGTACTCAATCATGTCCTTCTTTATCTGCTCAAGTGTCACGTCGGGATTGTGTTGCGTGGAGATGACAACCGTATCGACGGCGACCGCCTTGCGACCTTCGTAAGCAACGGTGACTTGCGTCTTGCCGTCGGGGCGCAGGTAATCAACCTCGTGCGTGACCTTGCGAACTTCAGTAAGACGACGTGCAAGTTTATGCGCCAAAGAGATTGGCAAGGGCATAAAGTCAGGCGTCTCGTTCGTAGCGTAACCAAACATCATGCCTTGATCGCCCGCGCCGATTGCGTCCTCAATAGCCATGTCACCTTCGCGAGCCTCGATTGACTTGTTGACGCCTTGCGCTATGTCAGGTGATTGTTCATCCAAAGAGACAAGCACGCCGACCGTATCAGCCTCGAAGCCGTACTTTGAATCGGTATAGCCAATGTCTTGAATTGCGTTGCGAATAATCTTCGGAATGTCGACGTAGCAAGTAGTAGAGATTTCGCCGACGACGTGCACTTGACCAGTTGTCACGAGCGTTTCACACGCCACGCGACCTTGCGGGTCTTTCTCAATGATTGCGTCTAAGATACTGTCGGAAATTCTGTCCGCGACCTTATCGGGGTGCCCCTCAGTCACTGATTCGGAAGTAAATAACATTCTGCGCATTCTTATACCTCGCTTTCAAAATTTTTCTCAAGCTATCACGTTTAACTTTATCTGTCAAGGCGACTTAGAAACTGCCGCCGCCGCCACCGCCACCACTATGACCGCTGCCACTTGAATCATTTCTGTCGCTACTGCGTGGACGCCGCTGGACATGCATGAACAGAAACGTATCGCGAGACTCCTTAAGCTTAACGGTGTTCTTCTTTAGGTAATCCAACGCCGCCATTGCGTGATGAATGTTGCTCATGGAGCCGATAAGCATTGAACGAATAAATACGCCTAAGATAATGGAAGTCACAACCGCTACAGCCGCCGCCATCGGGTCGAGTTCGCCTGGAGCACGCTGACCATAAGCAACGCCGTTAGTCTCGTAGTACGTCATCAACTCATCGACGCCCTTAGCAAAGTTATCCGCCGCGCCGTAGTAGTCGCCAGCACTCAACGACGATTGGAACGCGTCCTTAAGATAGGGAATGCCTGCCGAGTCCGTGATTCGTTCGACCATGCGTCTATCAGTCGCCATTTCATACTTGCGCTCGTCCATTGCCACGAGCAAGACAATCCCGCCGTTCATGCCGTTGCTAAAGTACTTGTCGCGCAGTTCATCGGACGCAGTAATCATATCTTTATTGCCAACCGACTCCACGAAGACGACGCCGATTTTAATCTTGTGCTTATGCTCAATGTCGCGAATCCTCTGGTTAAGCAACTCGACTTCCGTCGGCTTAAGAAGTCCCGCGTTATCGGTGACAGGTTCAACGCTTGCGGCACTCGTCACAGCCACGTTAAAGACAAGAATCAGCGCGAGGAGACTTAAAAACTTTTTCATGACTCGCCCTCCTCAATCAGTAAGCACAAGCAGTAAGAAGTAAATAACCGGCATAAGTATCAACGAACACAGCGCAGGATAAAGCAAAGCTTTCGTCGTGTCATAGGGGAGAGAGCCGACAACCTTGCCTGTTTGACCGTTCATCATGAAGGTATAAGGCTTGTCTTGATAACGCGTCGTCAGAATCCACACGGGCACCATTGCATAGCTTACCTTGCCAACGTCTTTAATCACGGCGGCATTCTCTAGTTGTACCTCGTCGAAGTCCTCAAGCGTATCTTTAAAGACTTCAATAGCACTGGTCTCAACTCGTTTATCTGCACGGGGCGCGGAGTCCTCAGCAGTCACGTCGTATTTGTCGGCAAGATAGCCAGTCAGATAAGCCGCGCTGAATTTCTCAAGGTCATTGTAATTGAACGGCTCGATACTTTCCATGTAAGCATCGTCCATCTTTTTGGAGCCGTCAACGGGAATTCGTTCAAAGCTCATCGTCCCGGCGCGTCGGCAGTTGTAAACGCTTATCTCGGTGATGATTTCATTGGGCGTGGTGATGACGTGATGTTTTTCTGCTCGGAACTCTGCCTGCGCGGTGATTTTGGAATCGAACAGCCAGAAGGGCACGTACATAGGTTGAATCGCCTCAACGCGGTTGTTCGCCGTGAAGTTGCTCGGCAGGAGCAAATGTCCTTTGTAAAACTCCTTAAGGGCGGCAACGGCGTCGGCTTTGGTCTTCTTGAACGGGATAACGTAATCGGGCTTCAACATGCCGTCGAACCTTTTAGGAATCATCGTCGGGTTGCCGCAGTAGACGCACTCGGTTGCCATGGTGTTTTCGTCGCAGACAAGCTCGGCACCGCAACTCGAACACGTGAACGCTTGCAGAGCCTTAGCCTCGTCGCCCGACCACTCGGAGCCAGCGTCTTGAGTTTCCCATTTAGCCTCTTGAGCCTCCGCCGCACGTGCTGCAAGTTCTTGTTTGCCTCGGAAGAGTTCTTCAATCGCGGCGACTTCAAACTCCGTGCCGCAGTATTCGCAAGTGACAGTCTTTTTGCCGGGCATAAAGCTAAGCGGCGCACCGCAGTTCGGACATTTATAACTGACCGATGAATCAGCCATTTAATCACCTCCAAAATTTTTTAGATTGTAGCAGAAAACTTTTCTCCGCGCAAAAAAAATCAGAGCCCGAAGGCTCCGCTGAATGTTATTACTCAATGAAACTGCGAAGGTCTTGACGTGTCATATCGCTCACGATTACTTCTTCTTTAACTTCCTGCCCACTGCGCTTGCGAAGATATTGAAGCGTCGACTTGGGCACGAGCTTTTTTATCTTGTCGAAGTCACCGACCTTGAGTGCCTCGCGAACTTTGCTTGCGCTTATCGGTTCACCGTCGAATTCCTTGCGCGGTATCTCACAAAACTCAACGCCATAGCGCGGCAAGATTTCTTTCATCGTCTCGTTATATTGGCGCGTAACGTTATCGGTCGGCTCCTCGCCCGCAAATCGAACTGTTATCCCTAGCGTCGGAGCAATCTCCCGCCCAAATATCTCTACGTCCTCGCTTGAATCAACAGCTACGTCCTGAAGTTCTGCCTTGCTGAAGTAGCCGCTAAAGGTCGTCTGCGATATGATAAACTTCCCGCTCGGCAAGACTTCGACGTTGGAAAGATGTTTTACGCCCTGCCGCACCAGTTCTATCCTGTCGGCAAAGGGGAATTCGCTTTTGTCCTCCTCGACTACGAAGAGATAAAGCTTATCGACGCGTGCCGCCGCATACTCGACAAGGTATTGATGACCCAGCGTGAACGGATTGCAATTCATGACCAATGCGCCGATTTGAACCCGTTTAGCCTTAAGCTGTTCTTTGTAGGCTTCCAATTCTTTGCTGACGATTTCAGACTTTACGCCGCCCTGCTCCGCCCAAGAGGGTATGCCGTAGCGATGACACGGGGGGGGGGGTAACGGATAATTAAATTCTTTATCGCGGAAGAAATTATTTTCCGTCAAGAATTTGAAATATTTCTCCGCCACAAGCTTATAACCGAGTTCATTAACATGCGCCCTTGTACAAAAGATTTCTTTGTAATCGTGCGGCGGATCAAAAGCATCGGAAATATCAAAAAAAGGAACAATGTCATTATTTGAACGTATATCCAAAGTATAGAAAAAGATAATGTCGCCCGGTGCAAACTTCAAGGCGTTAAGATTATAAAACATATCCTGCCATCGATTAGTAAAAGCTTGCCCGTAATTTTCCACACAATAGGGCAGGTCATTTTCGTTAAGCATCTTTTGAAGATAGCTTTCAATCGTCTTGTCAAAGGGAGCGTTTCTTCCAAAATGATAACACGGTCCAAAGAAATAAATTTTATTCCTATAATGCGCAGGCTGATAAGCAGTTTCGCGTTTACCGTCTTTAATCCTTTTTAAAGGATGATTATCGTCGACCAATGAAGTCGTGCCATCGAAATTCTTGTTTGCTTTATCTATTCTGAGAAGTTCAATGATTTCATCATTTGTGTAGCCGAACTTATCAAATAGTGTCTTTATATGCTCGCCATTGTTATTTTCAAGAGTTCGTTGCAATTCTCCTGCGTCTGGAAGTTGTTCGCCGAATTTGTTAGAGCCTTTATAACGCCAAATTTGATTTGGAAAATTGGTTATAAAAAATTTTACTTTTGGAAAGCGTTGAAGAAAATGTAGAATGGGGATGTCCATACATGTTCGCTGAACGAAAAATTTTTCTAACTCATCAAAAGAAATGACTTTATCAGATTTTATTTCATATTCTTTTTTCGTGAGGAAAATTATTGCACCGAAATAATTAAACTTTTCTTGTCCAATATTCCTTACTAAAACTGATAAGCCAACTGAAAATTGCTTAAAAGGTATTCGAACTGTTTCGCCATCAATAAAGCAAAATTCTTCTAATAAAATTCTCTTGTCATATCGGAATTGAGCACAAACCTCTTGTAGAAAACATTCATGAGCTTTCTCCATTACAAAGAGAGGTTTTTTTATTCCATTGTCAATGCAGTATTGCGGAAGCGTGTAACCGCCTTGAAAGCAATAACGTAATTTAACAAAAAGTTCTTCTCCCATAAATCAATCCTCCATTAAAAAATTTCTTGCCGATTATAGCAACCAATTTTATTTAATGCAAGAAAAAACAGAGCCCGAAGGCTCCGTTAAAGGTTCATCGTTTATCTTGCGGATATTGCGGTTGATTGTACTGTTGCTGAGTTTGGTCGTACTGTTGCGGCGGCTGATTGTACTGTTGCTGAGTTTGGTCGTATTGCGGCGGCTGATTGTACTGCTGCTGAGTTTGGTCATACTGTTGCGGCTGATTATACTGTTGCTGAGATTGTTCATATTGCGGCGGTGGATTGTAACTTGTCGGCTGTGAATAGGATTGATTATAAGCTTGTTGAGCCGCCTGCTGATTCATCTGGAGCTTTGCCTGTTGAAGAATATTGCGTGCATGTTCAAGACCCGACTGCGCCTGTTGTACGCCTTGAAAAGTGTTCGTCACGTGAGCAATCAGCTGGTCGAAAACTTGATTAGCATAACGGTCGGCATCGTCCTGCAGTTGCTTTGAATTCTGCCGAGTCCGTTCCATTATTTCGGCTTCCTGTTGCTGAGCTTGACTTAAAACCATTCGCGACTTTTCCCGCGCCTTGATAACAATGTCGTTCTCGTCAAGCATTTGCTCCGCCTGAAGTTGTGCTTGCTTGATGATGTTGCTCGCCTCAAGTTGTGCGTTGTTCAAGATGTTGTCGCGTTCCTTCATGACCTCGGTTGCGTGTTCGAGTTCTTGCGGCAAATCTTTGCGCAATTCCTCCACCAAGTGAATCAAATCTTCTTCCGATATAAGCGTTTTGTTCGTCAGCGGCAAATGCGGCGCACCCGCTACCAAACTTTCTATCTTGTCCAATGTGTTGCGTACTGCCATAATCATCCCCTCTTAAAATCGTCGATTGAGGAATTAGCTTTCATTTTAGCTTGAAGGGCAAACTCCACGCACTCCGGAACCAGTCCATGCACGTCGCCGCCGAAATGCGCTAACTCCCTTATGCCCGAAGAACTTATAAACAAAAACTCTGGGGCTGTCAACAAAAATATCGTGTCGACGTTCGGGAGGAGGTGTCGCATCATTTGCGCCTTGTTTACCTCGTATTCAAAGTCCGCCGCCGAACGCAAGCCGCGGATTATCATATTAACATCGTGTTGCCTTATATAATCGGCGGCTAGTCCGTTGCAACCGTCCACCGTCACGTTATCGATATGAACAGTCGCCTCCCGTAACAGGTCGACGCGTTCTTGCATGTTGAAGAGATATTTCTTCTGCTCGTTGATGAAGACGCAGATAATCATTTCGTCGACAAGCCGCGCCGCCCGCTCGAAAATATTCACGTGCCCATTAGTCACCGGGTCAAAGCTCCCAGTACAAATTGCCTTCTTCATGTTGTCAATTTCCTTTCAAAAATCGTTATCGCGGTCGTGTGCCCGTAATTTATCCTTCTGACGGGTTCAAGGTTGCTTAGCAAAGTCTCTTGTGCGCCGTGTTCGACAATCATTAAGCCGCCCGCTTTAAGTAAGTCCAAATCCTCCACGAGTTTCAATGACTTTTGCGCTAAACCCGTTGAGTATGGCGGGTCGCTGAAGATTAAATCAAACGCCATATCTAGACGCGGAAGGATTCGTTCAAAGTCGCCGCGCACAATCCTACAGCCCGTGAACTTTGCCCGCGTTAGGTTGTCGCGTATGATGTCAGCAGTCGTCGTGTCGATAAACGTCGCCGAACCTGCGCCGCGTGAGATTGCCTCCAAACCCAATGCCCCAGTACCCGCGAAGATGTCAAGCACCGATTCAACCTCCGCGAAGTTAATCAGCCCGCTCAATATGCTGAACAACGACTCCTTAACGCGGTCGCTTGTCGGTCTCGTCGCAAGTCCTGCTGGTGTCTTCAGCCGCAAGCCCCTTGCCCGTCCGGTGATGATTCGCATGATATTTTAACGGAGCAGGTCAATCTTTTCGATTTCGTAGCCGTGCCTGTTCAATGCGGCAACGATTCTATCAATGTGCGCTTGATTGTGCGTCTCGACCGTGACTTCCAAGACAACCTTTTTAAAGCTGTCAGTCACGCGTGCTTGATCGTGTTCAAGCTTGATGACGTTAGCATTTTCCTCCGTGAGGATTCGTGACACGTTCAAAAGTTCGCCAGGCTTATCGGCAAGGAGCACTCCAAAGCAAAAGATTCTTCCGCGAACAATCAACGCCTTGTCAATCAGGGCACTCAAGGTTGATATGTCTATGTTGCCGCCGCTGACGATTGCCACGACCTTTTTGCCTTTGAACGGTAGCTTATTCAACGCCGCCAAACTCAAGACGCCCGCGCCCTCAGCGATGAGTTTGTGCTTTTCGATAAGGAAGAGCAACGCGCTCATGATTTCCATTTCGTTGACGGTGATAATCTCGTCGAGATACTTTTGGCAGAAGGCAAAGGTCAAATCGCCCGCCGTCTTGACTGCACAACCGTCCGCAACCGTGTCAGAACTCTTCAAGGAGACAATCTTGCCCGCGTCCAATGCCGCCTTCATGCAAGCCGCATTCTCCGGTTCAACGCCGATAACTTTAACTTGCGGGCTGACAACTTTGGTAGCCAATGCCACGCCTGATGCAAAACCGCCGCCGCCAATCGGAACTAAGATTGCGTCAACGTCCTTAAGCTCGTTGATAATCTCAAGGGCAGTCGTGCCTTGCCCAAGCAGAACTTCCAAATCGTTGAACGGGTGCACGTAAACATAACCATGAGCCTCGCAAAGTTCCAAGCTGTGTTGATAAGCGTCATCGAAGCCGTCGCCGTGCAGGACAACTTCCGCGCCATAAGCCTTAGTAGCCTCGACTTTTAATATCGGAGTGGTCGCGGGCATGCAGATAACCGCCTTGACGCCGAGCCTTTGAGCCGCGAACGCCACGCCTTGAGCATGATTGCCAGCAGACGCCGTGATAACTCCGCGGTTGCGTTCGTCTTCGGTCAGGTGGCTTATCTTGTTGTACGCGCCGCGCAATTTAAATGCTCCGGTGTGTTGCATGTTCTCCGGCTTGAGGAAGACTTCATTGCCGCTAAGCTCTGAAAAGAAATCGCTTGGGATAAGGCGCGTCTTCTTGACGATGCCGGCTAACTGTTTATCTGCGCGGTAGACGTCGGCAATCGTCGTGCGTTCGACGAGTTCCTCCGCAGAAAGTTTGGTGTCACTCAAATTAAAACCTCCCGTTGCTTAGTGTCGATAATTTACCATTCAAAAGACGCCGCGTCAATAAAAAAGCCCCGATAGTCGTCGGAGCCGAAATTATTTTATTTACCTGGGTCGCATTGAAGGTGGTCCGCTAGAG
>JAFWCT010000052.1 GCA_017534385.1 Selenomonadaceae bacterium | reverse complement strand
CCGCAAAATAAAATGTTCTTGATAAGCTGTGCGCCCGAAGACGCCCCCGATAAGCCCGAAGAAATCACCGTGGACTTTGAAGGCGGAATCCCCGTTGCCGTCAATGGAGAGAAACTCGGCGCAGTTGAACTGGTCACGAAGCTAAACGAGATTGGCGCACGCAACGGCGTCGGTATCGTCGACATCTGCGAAAATCGTCTGGTCGGCATGAAAAGCCGCGGCGTCTACGAAAATCCTGCCGGCTCAATCCTCTACTACGCACACCGCGAGCTTGAATATCTTTGCCTCGACCGGGCGACCTTCCACTTTAAACAGCACGTGGCGATTAAGTACGGCGAACTTGTCTATGACGGCATGTGGTTCTGTGCACTGCGCGAGGCTTTGGCGGCGTTCGTCGATAAGACGCAGGAGACTGTCACCGGCACGGTTAAGCTTAAGCTTTATAAGGGCAACATCATTTCGGCGGGCGCGAAGTCTCCTTACTCGCTGTACAGTCAAGAGTTCGTGACGTTCGAGCATGACGACGTTTACAATCAGGCAGACGCGACCGGCTTTATCAATCTGTTTGGACTGCCGCTTAAGGTTCGCGCCTTGGTGAACAAAAAGTAATAAGCAGGAGAGCTTAATATGATTAAAAGCATTACGGTTGACGCGGGCAAGTGCATTCATTGCGGCAAGTGCATTCGTGATTGCATAGTAAATTGCATTGAGTTCGACGCCGATAGGATTCCCCGCTACGTCGAGGGCGGCGAAAATATTTGCGTTGGCTGTCAACACTGCATGGCGATTTGTCCAAAGGGTGCGCTGTCATTCGGCGGCAAAAATCCTGACGACTCCGACGCGGCGGCTTATGGTAATAGCGATGACTTGTTGCGCCTGATGAAGTCCCGACGTAGCGTCCGCTTTTTCAAGAAGCAAGACGTTCCGCCCGATAAGCTTAACAAGCTCGTTGACATGCTGGCGTTCCCACCCAAAGGCGGCAATGTCGATTCGTTGCACTTTAGCATTGTCGGCACGGCAGATAAGATGCGTGCTATCGAAAAGCTCACTTATGACACGATACGCGCCATTGACAAGGGCTCGCCCGTGATTGAGTTCTGCCGCGACAATTACAACAAGGGCATAGACTTTATCTATCGTGGTGCGCCGTCAATGGTTGCCGTGTCCGTCGACAAGTCCAAGGCGATTGCGGGCTGTGAGAACGCTGACCCGATTATCGCGCTGTCATATCTGGAGCTTTACGCGCAGAGTTTAGGGCTGGGGACGCTTTGGACGGACGCCGCCTTGTCTGTGGCAAATGAACTGCCCGAAGTCAAAGCAATGCTTGAAATCCCCGACGGCTACGATTTGAACTACATCATGCTATTAGGCGTGCCCGCAGTTAAATACAGCAGGACAGTTCAGCGCGAGCCCGCCAACGTAAAAATAATTTAAGGAGCGTGTCGAATGTGAACGACAAACTTTGGGGCGGCAGGTTCGAGAAGTCAACCGACGAGATGATTAACGAGTTCCAAGCGTCGATTAACTTTGATAAGCGCATGTACCGCGAAGACATCGAAGGTTCAATGGCTCATGCTAAGATGCTGGCGGCGCAAGGAATTATCACCGACGACGACGCTAAGAAAATTTGCGCGGGCTTGTCGGAGATTCTCAAGCAGATTGACGCGGGCGAGTTCAAGTTCAGCGTTGCGTTGGAAGATATTCACATGAACGTTGAGGCGGCGTTGACGGCGGCAATCGGAGCGGCGGGCGGTCGACTTCACACGGCACGCAGTCGCAATGACCAAGTCGCCCTTGATACTCATCTTTATATCCGTCGTCAGGTTCGTGAGGTTCAGCGTTTGATTCTGAACTTGCAGACGGAACTGGTTAAAGCCGCCGAAAAGAATAGTGAAGTAATCTTCCCCGGCTACACGCACCTGCAACGCGCCCAACCGATTTTGTTTGCGCATCACTTGCTAGCGTACTTCTGCATGTTGCAACGGGATTGGGCACGCTTTGAAGGTGTTCACGACCGCGCAGACATTATGCCTTTGGGAGCGGGAGCTTTGGCGGGCACGACCTTTGACATTGACCGCGAGTTTGTCGCTAAGCAGTTAAACTTCAGCGCGATTTATTCAAACAGCCTCGACGCCGTGAGCGACCGCGATTATCTGCTGGAGTTCCTATCCGCCGCGTCAATCGTAATGGTTCATCTGTCACGCCTCAGCGAAGAGTTAATCCTCTGGTGCAGTCGCGAGTTTTCTTTTGTGGAGTTGGACGACGCACACTGCACAGGCTCATCAATGATGCCGCAGAAAAAAAATCCCGACGTGCCAGAGCTTGTGCGCGGGAAGACTGGACGAGTTATCGGACACTTAATGGCGTTGCTTACGACGGTCAAAGCTTTGCCGCTTGCCTACAACAAAGACTTGCAGGAGGACAAGGAAGGAGTCTTCGACGCACTCGATACGCTGAAGTTTTCGTTGGCAGTCTGTGCACAGATTATCGCGGGCATGAAAGTTCGCAAAGACAATATGCGCCGCGCCGTCGAAGAGGACTTCAGCAACGCCACCGACCTTGCCGATTATCTGGTTAAGAAGGGTCTGCCCTTCCGGCAAGCGCATGAGGTTTCCGGCAAGCTTGTCCACCATTGCATTGACAAGAACATTTATCTTAAGGACTTGACGCTTGAGGAGTTTCAGAAGTTCTCGCCGCTGTTCGAGGCTGACATTCATGAGGCGATTAAGCCTGAAACGTGCGTGGCAACTCGCAACTCTCAAGGCGGCACGTCTTATCAGCAAGTCAACGAGCAAATCGCCGCCGCTAAGGATTGGATTAAAACTCATGGAAACGACGATTAACGATATGGTCTTTGAATAGGACGACGAAAAAGCCGCTATCAACTGGCGCAAGCATAAAGTTGATTTCAACGACGCCGCTAAAGTTTTTGCTGATGAAAATCGCGTTGAATGGCTTGATGAATACCACTCGGACGACGAAGACCGCTACATAACCGTAGGCAAAGTCAATGAGATTCTGTTTGTTGTCTACACCGAGCGCGAAGACTTAACACGATTGATTTCGGCTAGACGAGCGAACAAACAAGAAAGGAAGAAATATTATGCTGGTAAGGAGACTTATTGACGTTAATGCGCCGCTGACTGAAGAGCAAAAGAAACGTCTGGAAATTTTAAAGCAGATGACTGACGATGATATTGTTTACGATGAAGATTGTCGAAAGCTCACCGAGGAAGAACTTAGCAAATTCAAGCGGGTGAATCCTCGGCGCGATAAAAAGGTTGCTAGCTGATAGGCGGCAGGAAAAGTCACGGCGGAATATCTTATCAGCAAATCAACGAGCAAATCGCCGCCGCTAAGGATTGGATTAAAACTCATGGAAACGACGATTAATAACATGCTCTTTGAGTGGGACGACGAGAAAAACCGAATCAACAAGCGCAAACATAGAATCAGCTTTGAAACTGCCGCAAATGTATTTTTTGACGAGAATCGAATCGAACAGCCCGATGAATTCCCTTCTGGCGACGAAGAGCGTTGGCAAGTTATTGGCATGGTTGACGAAATTTTATTTGTCATTTATACCGAACACGATGATAAAACAAGGATTATTTCGGCGCGAAGGGCTGATAAAAAAGAAAGGAGTATATATTATGGCAATGGTAACTTATATTTTGCGTAGGGGACAACCTTTGACGGAAGAACAAAAAGCCGAAATCGAAGCACTTAAACAGATGAGCGACGACGATATTGACTACAGCGATATTCCGCAACTGACTGACGAGCAACTTAGCAAATTCAAGCGGGTAAATCCTCGGCGCGATAAAAAGGTTGCCAGCTGATAGGCGGCAGGAAAAATCACGGCGACGATAGAATAAGGCTTGCGATAAAATTTAACGGAGGGAATACTTCAAACATGAAAGACTATCAAAGCGAACAGATTAGAAACGTAGCGTTCTGCGGTCACGGCCGCTCAGGCAAGACGACTTTGCTTGAAGCGGCACTTTTCGATAGCGGAGCAACAACGCGCCTCGGCAACGTCGATAATGGGACGAGCGTCCTTGACTTCGAGCCGGAAGAGAATAAGCGCAAGATGTCAATCAGTGCCTCGTTGGCGGCGGTCGAGTGGAAAAAGAACTTCAAGATTAACGCAATCGACGTGCCCGGCTTCCCGGATTTCGTAGCGGAAATGCACGGGGCATTGGCGGCGGCTGATGCAGTCGTTATCGTCGTGTCGGCTAGTGCTGGTGTCGAAGTCGAGACGGAAAAGGCTTGGGCACTCGCCGAGGCTTTGAATCTTCCGCGTGCGTTCTTTGTTACCAAAATGGATAGAGAACATGCCGACTTCGAGAAAGTCCTTGCTCAACTCCGCGACAAGTTCGGCAATAGTGTCGTGCCCGTGCAAGTTCCGGTCGGCAAGGAAGACAGCTTTAAAGGCGTTGTCGATTTGGTTAAGGCGTTCAGCAAGGTCGCTAACGATGATGAACCGATTGACGCGGCGGCGGTGGCTGATGAAGTCGAGGATATGCGCATGGAAATGCTTGACGCGGTAGCCGAGTTCAATGAAGAATTGATGATGCAATACCTCGAAGGCGACGTTGAAGACCTTGACGAGAAAGAAATCTCCGAGGCATTGGCTACCGGCATTCGCGAGGCTAAAGTCTTCCCAGTGTTCGTGGGCAGTGCGCTTAAGAATATCGGCGTGAAGAAGTTCCTTAACAGCGTCGTTGAATTCTTCCCCGCGCCCGACGTCAAAGACTACAGCGGCATTAATCCCAAGACTGATGAGCTTGTCGAACGCAAAATTTCCGAGCCGTTCAGCGGACAAATCTTTAAGACTTTGGTTGACCCGTTCGTCGGGCGTATGTCTTATATACGCGTGATTAGCGGCGATATGAAGGGCGACGCAACTTATCAACTTATCGGCGCGAACTCGGAAGGTCAGGAACGTTTAAGCGGACTGTTCACCATGCAGGGCAAGAAGCAAATCCCTGTTGACGTGGCGCACGCGGGCGATATTGTCGTTACCAGCAAGCTTGCCAACGCTAAGACCGGCGACACCCTTTGCGATAAGGCGGCTCCGATTAAGTACGAACGCATTCAATATCCCGAACCGATGCTTGCTATGGCGGTTACCAGCGAGAAGAAGGGCGAGGAAGATAAAGTTTTCAGCGCGATAACCCGTCAGCAAGATGAAGACCCGACGATTTGGCTTGTGAAGAACGCCGAGACTAAGCAGACGATTCTTAAGGGCGTCGGCGAAGTTCATTTGGACATTCTAAGCGATAAGATTCAGCGCAAGTTCGGCGTGAAGATGGTTTTGGGCGAGCCGCGTGTCGCTTATCGTGAGACCATTCGCAAGGAAGTCGAGGTTCAAGGCAAGCACAAGAAGCAATCCGGCGGGCATGGTCAATACGGCGATGTTTGGTTGCGTATCGGACCGAACAAGGACGCTAATCCCGAAGTCAACAACGGCAATGTTTGGTCGGAAAGTATCTTCGGCGGCAGTGTCCCGCGTCAATACTTCCCAGCCGTCGAGAAAGGCACGCAGGAGACTTTGGCGGAAGGTGTTATCGCCGGCTATCCCGTCGTCAATGTCAGCGTTAATCTTTATGACGGCTCCTATCACGCGGTAGACAGCTCCGAAGCCGCCTTCAAAATGGCTACGTCCATTGCGATTAAAAAAGGTATCCTCGCCGCCAATCCGATTCTCCTTGAGCCGATTGACGAGATAACCGTCCTCACGCCCGAAAACTACATGGGCGACATTATCGGCAACCTCAACAGCAGGCGTGGCAAGATTTTAGGCATGGATCCCAAGGGCAAGGGCATGACCGAAGTTAAAGCGTATGTTCCGGCAAGTGAGCTTTACAAGTACGCAACTGACCTCCGTTCGCAGACTCAAGGCAGGGCGTCTTACAGCTTGAAGTTCGCACGCTATGAACCAATGCCCGATAAGCTCGCGGAAAAGATTATCGAGGAGCACAAAGCCGCTCAAGAGAAATAAACTTATCGCACGACATAGAAAATCCCCCGTACAGGATTTGCGCGGGGGAATTTTTTTATTGCCGCCTCCGAATCATGCCGCCTGTCGATAGTCCACGATAAAAATCTTGCTCGCGACCTTCTTGTAAGCCGCAATCAAGTCCTCAATCCTCTCAAGCACCGACGCCGCAAAGAGAATCTCGCCGCACTGATTGCATTTCCAACACGGGACGTTCTCAACGATTAGATAGCCCGTCTCCAGCTTCGCAAAATACGGTTCAAGGCTCTCACACATCGTGCCGCCCCTGCATACCAAACAATTCATCGCTCTTGCCTCCTGAACGCGTCAATCATTGCGCCGCCTCCGAATCATGCCGCTTGCCGATAGTCAATCACCGAAATTTCCTGAGCAAGTCTCTTAGCAACCGAAACGATTTCCTCCAGACGCTCGGCAACCGCGTCCGTAAAATACTTCTCGCCGCACTGGTCGCACTCCATGCACGGCACATTTCTAATAATAATCAAGTGATTCTTCAAGTCTACCACGTGCGTTGTAGTCGATTCGATTAAATCTCCGCCTTTGCAATACTTACACATTATCTTTGCCTCCTCGTCTTCAAGTCGTCCATAAATTTTTCCGTCGTCGGTTCGTATGCCGTTATGAAATAAATTTCCTCGTCAAGCCCGCAAACCACGTGAATTATCTCGCCCGTAAGCTTGCGTCCAAAGATTAACGCGCTCGGATAAGGGTAATCGTCCGGATACTCTTCAATAATCTCGCCGTGCATTATGCAGTTCTTCACGTCGGCTATCGTAATGCCTCGCGCTTGCATTCTTTTTAGTCCGTGCGCCGTCCAATGAATTTTGCCTTCAATGCAAAGCCGCCTGAACGCGTCAATCATTGCGCCGCCTCCGAATCAATATCCGCTTGTAAATCTTCTTGCCGCCAATGTAAAGCGCAGGACATAGCGAGTAGCCGTCTACGCCATACGAACCAGCATTGCCAACGATTTCAAACTGTGCAGGGTTGTATTTGTCAAGGAAAGTAATCGGCACGCCCATCACCCCGAAGTAGTCGCAAGGGATAAACGCAGTCTTCGAGACCTCTATTGCGTCGTAGTTGTCGTAGCGCGGGAAAAGCTCTGGCTCCTCGGCGTAGCGTTTGAATAGCAATATGTCTTCATGCCGCTTGCGAACGTCCAAATTCGTGAACCAAACCGCCGCCGCGTTCTTAAGTTTCTTGCCGTCAACTACCTTGTCAAAGTCTTCGGCAGTTGAAATAAACCACATGCCGCCCGACCAAGGTCTGTAGCCCGTCCACATCTTGTTATCTTTAATCAGCGGGAAAATCTCCTTGTAAGTGATTGCGTTCTTGTTGCCGATGATGAGGAACTTCTTATCGTGAGCGACGAGTTGGGCAACGTATTCTCTAAACAAGCTAAAGGGCGGGTTGGTTACGACAATATCAGCTTCCTTGAGTGCGTCGACGCATTCGGGCGAGCGGAAGTCTCCATTGCCCTCAAGGTACGTCACGACGTTGCGATTGTTCTCCAGCAGTAGTTTAACGTCCGCCAAGTCGGCCGCGCCGTCACCGTTTAAGTCCGTGACTTCCGTGACTTCGAGCTTGATAGCCTGCGTGCGCTTATCGAAGTGAGGATTATAGTTCTGCGTCCCGAAGAAGTCTAACTCAGTCTGCACAATCGGCGAGCCAGCGTAGCACGTCGCAATTACCTTCCTCAAGCCGAGCTGATTAAAGTAAATCATGAAGTACTTAAAGAAGTCTGATTCGTAAGGGTCGTCGCAGTTGCACAGGACAACCTTATCTTTGAAGTGATGTTGGTAGTGATACATCTCGTTTTCAATGTCGCGTATCTGGGTATAGAACTCGTCTTTCTTAGCACGTGACGCCGCGTTTAGGTTCCTGTTGCCAGCCATGATTCATACCTCCGAAAAATTTCTTACGCGCCTTGCGCAAGTCGTTGCTGAAGCGTTCTTCCTCGCTGAAGATACAGCCGCAGTAGTTTTGCCGATAAAGTCCAAGCTCCAAGCTCAAGTCAATGCCTTCCTGCCAACCTGCGCGGAAGTCCTCATAGAAAAATTTTACGCCGAACACGTTCGCGAAGTGCCCGGCGATTTTCTTTATCTGCTCGTGATTCTGATGCTTGCTGTAAAGTAGCGTCGACGTGAAGAACTCAAAATTATTCTCTGCGGCGAAGCGTGCCGCCTCACTCAATCGCCACGAATAACAAATCCCGCAACGCTTATGGAATCCGTCCGCAAATTGAATCGTATCCTGCTCATCGACGAGGCTTGAGACTTTGGATAAGAACTCGCGCAAGCCGTAATGATTCTCCGCGAAGAAATTTATCTCGACCTTCTCGGCGAACTCCCGCGCAGTATTCAAACGTTGCCGCCACTCTTTGTAAGGGTGAATGTTCGGATTGAAGAAGTAACCGACCGGCTCGAAGCCCTCCTCGCGTAGGCGTTTGGTCGGATAGCACGCGCACGGGGCGCAGCACATATGCATTAAGATTTTCATCAGTAGATGTGATACTCCTTCCACGGGATTTGGTCTAGGCGAATTGTGCGCAGGAACGCTACGATGTCTTTGCGTCCGTAATAGTGCGGCGTGCCGTTGGAGTCCTGCGACATTAAAATTATCGGCATGTTCCTGAAGTATTGCGACAAATGCGCCCGCACACGCACTGCCCGCGAAGTGTAATTGGTCACCGTCCGATTGACTACGACTATTGCGAACGTCACGCCCTGTTCTATGATGACTGCGCCTTGAATTTTCATGTTGCCCGCCTCCTTGCTAAAGATTTTGTTCGATTATAAAATAATCCCGTTGTAGTGTCAAAAAAGTTGGGAGGTGCGGAGCTTGAAAAGGATTCTGCTGATAATCTGCGTGGCGTTGATGATGACTGGTTGCGGCACGAAGACGACTTCCAATCCTCAAGAACTTCTGAACGTCTCTTACGACCCGACCCGCGAACTTTACGCCGATTACAACGAAATTTTTAAGCGTCATTGGGAAGACGACCTCGGCAAAGGCAAGGTGACGTTGACGCAGTCTCATGGCGGTAGCGGCAAGCAATCTAAATCAGTTATCGACGGCGTGGAGGCTGATGTCGTGACGCTTGCCCTTGCCTATGACGTGACGCAAATAAAAAATGTCGGGCTGATTCGCGGCGGCTGGCGTAAAGAGTTCCCTGATAACTCTTCGCCGTATACCTCGACGATTGTTTTCCTCGTTCGCGCCGATAATCCTAAAAATATTCGCGATTGGGATGATTTGACCCGCGACGACGTTAAAATTGTCACTCCGAACCCAAAAACCTCCGGCGGTGCTCAATGGAATTACCTTGCCGCTTGGGAATTCGCCCGCAGAAAGTTTGATGGCGACGAAAACCAGATTAAAGACTTCATGACGAAACTTTTTGCTAACGTCGTGGCTCTCGATGACGGCGCACGCGGCGCAACTAAAAGTTTTGAGGGCGGCAAGGGCGATATTTTGATTGCGTGGGAGAATGAAGCCTTGCTCGCCATGAAAAATTATCCCGATGACTACGAAATTGTCACGCCGAGCTTGAGTATCCTCGCTGAACCGTCCGTTGCCATTGTCGATAGCGTCGTTGATAAAAAAGGCACCCGCGAACTCGCCGAAGAGTATTTGAATTACCTTTACTCCGACGCCGGGCAGGAAATCGCCGCCAAAAATTTTTATCGCCCGCGCAACGAAAAGATTTTAAAGAAATATGCTGACGTTTTTGAGCCGCTGGAACTTTTTACGATTGATGAGGCGTTCGGCAGCTGGGTTAAGGCTTACAACGACCAT
>JAFWCT010000051.1 GCA_017534385.1 Selenomonadaceae bacterium | reverse complement strand
CCGATTGCTTTCCAAGAATTCATGATTCGTCCCGTTGGTGCTCCCACAGTTCGCGAAGCCATTCGCATGGGCGCAGAAGTCTTCCATAACCTCGCTAAAATTCTCAAAGGTCGCGGACTCTCCACGGCTGTCGGCGATGAAGGCGGCTTTGCTCCCAATCTCAAAGGCACTGAAGACGCGCTCGAAACTATCATCAAAGCTATCGAGGCGGCAGGTTACAAGCCCGGCGAACAAGTTAAAATCGCTATGGACTGCGCGGCGTCCGAATTCGCTGTCAAAGAGGGCGACCAATACTTCTATGATTACAAGCAACTAAACGGCAAGCACCCGATTTTGAAAGACCCCAACGGCAAGAAACTCGACGTTCAACAGCAAATCGACTTCCTTGAAAAACTCGTCGACACTTATTACATTGATTCTATCGAAGACGGCTTGGCAGAAGAGGACTGGGAAGGCTGGGTTAAACTCACGAAGCAAATCGGTCATAAGTGCCAGCTCGTCGGAGACGACCTCTTTGTTACCAATACCAAATTCCTCGAAAAAGGTATCAAGATGGGCGCGGCGAACTCGATTCTTATCAAAGTCAATCAGATTGGCTCGCTCACCGAAACTCTCGAAGCAATCGAAATGGCACACCGCCACAACTACACGACCGTTACTTCTCATCGCTCCGGCGAAACCGAAGACGCTACTATTGCTGACATTGCAGTCGCCACCAACAGCGGTCAAATCAAGACTGGTTCGCTCAGCCGCACCGACCGCATGGCGAAGTACAATCAGCTTATCCGCATCGAAGAAGAACTCGGCAAATGCGCTGTTTATGAACGCGCACCGCTCCTCAATCGTTCGGTCGGCAGATAAGTCGTCAGCAACTTAACAATCGACTAAAACAAAAGGCACCGTCTAAATCAAGGCGGTGTCTTTTTCGTTGCCTCGTGATATAATTGCCAAAACAATTAAAAGGAGCTGATTGAAATGGCAACAACGGAAGAACGTGTAGACAAACTCGAAGTCAGATTCTCAACACTCGAACAGCAATTTGCGGCAACAATGGCGAAGGTAGATTCACTTGTTGAAGAATCAAAACAACAGCGCGAGGACATAAGGCAAGCGCAAGCAAAACATGAAGCGGATATGAGGGACGTAAACGCTAGGGTTGAGGCAAATTATAAAGATTTTACTAAGCAGCTACATAGCAACTTTGTGCAGACAATGTTGGGTGTCGGGGCGATTATGGCGGCAATCGGTGGCTTGATTATCGCAACGTTAAAGTGATAGTTCGTCTGCTCGTTCAGTCATGCCTTTAATACAAAGCTCCATAAGCAATCCGAGGTCTAGTCCTAAATCGTCTGCGCCGCGTTGAATGACTTCGCGATTACACTTCGCGGCAAATCGTTTATCCTTGAACTTCTTCTTGAGGCTTTTAACTGCCATGCCAGCCATCCTCTCTGGACGCATTAACGCATAAGCATGAACAATGCCCGTTAGCTCATCGACTGCGAACAGAGACTTTTGACAATCGGTCGTAGGTTTAATCGTCGCACCCGTCAAGCCGTAGCCATGAGAAATTATCGTGGTAATGTCGTCGTCGCTAATGCCTTCCGGCTCCAAAAGCTCGCGGACGTGTTGGCAATGTTCATCGGGGAATTTCTCAAAGTCAACGTCGTGAAGGTAGCCGATTGCTGACCAATGCTCCTTATCGCCGCCGAAGTGTTCAGCCAACGCTCCCATTGCTCCTGAGACCGCCGCCGCGTGTACGAATAAATGCGGCTCGGTCGTGTGCTTACGTAGAATTTCTTTTGCCTTAGCTAAGGTCAACAAGTCAAATCCTCTCCTTAAACAGTTTTATCAAGTTCATGTGCAGTTCAAAGCTCTTGCGATTGTTCTTGGCTATCGTGTCTAGAATCAGCCCGCACACTAACGATAGCATTGCCGACAACATTAAGAAGCCGCTGACGATTAGCGTTGGGAAACGCGGCACCAATGAGGTTTCCAAGTATTGAACGAACACTGGCACGAACAATATCACCGCAAGCAACGCCAGAATCAATCCGACGCTACCAAAGAATTGCAAGGGCTTGTAGTCGCGATAGAGATTAAAGATAGTCATGATGACTTTCGCGCCGTCAACGTAAGTGTTTAGCTTGCTCTCGGAGCCGGCAGGTCGGTCGCGATAATTAACTGTCACTGTCTTAAGCAAAAGGTTCTTATCCAAGGCGTGAATCGTCATCTCCGTTTCAATCTCGAAGCCTTTGCTCAGCACGGGAAAACTTTTCACGAACAGCGGACTGAATGCACGGTAGCCGGTCATCACGTCGAGTATCTGAACCTTCGGACGCCAGAACATGTTTATGAACTTGCGAACCATGACATTGCCGACGTTGTGGAAGGGTCGCTTGTTCTCCGTAAAGTACGTAGAGGATAACCTGTCACCGATAACCATATCCGCGCCGCCATTCAAGACAGCGTCGCACATCTCGCGGGCATTCTCGGCGGGATAAGTGTCATCGCCGTCAATCATCAAGTAGCAATCGGCGTCAATCTCTCGGAACATCGTGCGAATCACATTGCCTTTACCTTGCCGCCGTTCATAGCGGACAACTGCACCCGCCGCCCTTGCAATATCGTCAGTGCCGTCCGTGGAGTTGTTATCGTAAACATAAATCGTCGCTTCAGGTAGGGCTTGCCGATAATCGCCCACGACCTTAGCAATAGTCTGGCTCTCATTGTAGCAGGGAATCAGTACAGCTATCTTCGGCATAAACTTTTCTCCAATCTCTTTAGAATGATTCTTTCCGCCTCGTCGACTGTCAAGGCTGATTCATCAAGGTTAAGCGTTCGCATGAGTTTAGTTATCGGTGGCGGCTCCAAACCTGCGCGGACTAAAATTTCTTCCTCGGCAAAGAGTTCAGGCGGCGTGCCCAAGAACAGAACTCTTCCCTGCGCCAAGACGATGACTCGACTTGCAAAGCGGGCAATGTCTTCCATTGAATGCGAAACTAAAATTATCGTGACGCCCGACCTCCTCACGACGCCGAACAGCTCCTGCAGGAGATTTTTTTTTGCAAGCGGGTCAAGTCCTGCGGTCGGCTCGTCGAGGATTAAATACTTCGGCTTGAGTGCAAGAATCCCCGCGATAGCCACGCGCCGACGTTGCCCGCCAGATAACTCGAACGGCGAAACTTTTTTTAACGCCGCGTCCAAGCCGACTTGCCGCATTGCCTCTTCCACACGCGCAGAAGTCTCCGAATCGCTCAAGCCAAAGTTTTTCGGTCCGAAGGCAATGTCACGCTCAACAGTCTCCTCGAAGAGTTGATGCTCAGGATATTGGAAGACAATCCCCACGAGCCGTCGAATCTTTTTATCGGCGACGGGCAAGTTGTCAATCGTAATCGTGCCGCTCGTCAGCTTAATCAATCCTGCGACCAGTTGAATCAGCGTCGACTTGCCGGAGCCGGTGTGCCCCGCGATAGCTAAGACTTCGCCCGCCGCCACGTCGAACGAAATATTTTCCAAAGCCGTCTTCTCAAAGGGCGTGCCCGTCATGTATGTGTAGCTCACGTCTCGAACGTTAATCATCAAGTCACCTCCCGCAGTGCGTCCTTGACGATAACACACCGCAGAACTTTTTGCAATAAAAAAAGAGGCTCGCGCCTCAAACAAAAATCTCACCACGAAGACGGTCTTATTGACAATTGCTTTTCCATTAAGCGATTAATCTGCTGACTGACTCTCCTGTATTCGCGATCCGCTTCGGGGTCGCCCGTCCTGTCGATAAGCTCGGCTTGATAACGGAAAAGCTCATCCAGCTCGCGTTCAATCTTGCGTAACTTTTCGTCGTTGCTTTCAAAGAACCCCATAACCAATCACCTCCGCCGATATTGTAAGTCAAGGCGCGGGCAATGTCACTTATCCGCGAGGTAACTGCGGCGATAATTTCTTCAAAGCGGCGTCGAGTTCTTCAGGCGTCAAGACTTTAGTCGGGAGCTTGAAACCTCTTCGGCGGAGGCGTTCGGCAATCTCGACGGCAACGGGTACATCAAAGCCTAAGCGATTCATTTCCTTAGCGTCGGTAAAAATTGCTCGCGGCGTGTCGTTGCGTATGATTCGCCCGCCCTCCATTAAGAAGACCCGCTGAGCCTGCGCCGCCTCCTCCATGAAGTGCGTTATATAAATTATCGTCTTGCCTTGCGCGTGCAGTCGCTTAACCATGTCGAGAACTTCGCGACGACCTTGCGGGTCAAGCATAGCTGTCGGCTCGTCGAAGACGATAATTCTTGTTTGCATGGCGATGACTCCGGCGATTGCGATACGTTGCTTTTGACCGCCGCTTAGCTTGCTCGGCGCGAACGTCTTATAATCCGTCATGTTCACGGCATCAAGTGCAAGGTCGACGCGTTCACGAATCCGCGCAGGTTCGATGCCTAAGTTTTCTAAGCCAAAGGCAACGTCGTCTTCTACAATCGCCGCGACAATCTCGCTGTCCGGGTTTTGAAAGACCATGCCGACCTGTTCGCGGACTTGCCAAAGGTTTTCCTCCTGCGAAGTGTCTAGCCCGTCGACGAAAATCTTTCCGGTAGTCGGTAGCAAGAGTGCGTTGAAGTGTTTAGCAAGCGTCGACTTGCCGGAGCCGTTCGCGCCGATTATCGCGATAAACTCTCCGTCGTCAATGGTAAAGCTCACGTCGTCTAGTGCAACCTTATCGCCCGATGAACTTTTATAGATGTGCCGCAAATGTTCAGCGCGAATCATTTGGCGGCGATAAGTTCAATCTCGCACAGTGCGCCCGCTGGTAAGTCCTTGACCGCCACGCAACTCCGCGCAGGTTTGCTGATAAAATATTTCTCGTAGACGGCATTGAAAGCTTTAAAGTCCGCGATGTCAGCAAGGTAACAGGTCGTCTTGAAAACCTCGCTGAAGTCGTAGCCCGCCTCGTCGAGTATCGCCGCCAAGTTCTTGCAACACTGCGCGGCTTGCCCTTCGATGTTCGTCGCGACGATTTTGCCGACAACTGGGTCGATAGCGATTTGCCCCGACGTATAAAGCAAGCCATTGACCTTGATTGCCTGACTGTATGGACCAACTGCCGCTGGTGCTTTGTCCGTGTGAATGATTCGCATGTCCGTTGCCTCCTAAAGTTTTTGTCCGCATATTATCAAATCCGCGCCGCAATGTGAAGAGCTTCAACACTTTTTCAGATTGAACTGCTATATTGGCGGCGAATAGTTTAAGGAAAGGAAGATGTGCAATGCGAGTTCTTTACAGCGTCATGGCAATCATTTTTATTTTAAGTTCATTCGCCACGAGTGCGCAGGCGGCGCAGAAAAAGATTTATATCAACGTGGCAAGCCGGCTGATGACCTTCTACGACGGCGATGTTAAGGTTGCAGTCTATCATCTGGGCTTGGGCAAGGTGAGTACGCCTACACCGACGGGTTATTATCAGATACGCGCCAAGGAGATTAATCCGCCGTGGATAGACCCTTCTGACCCTGAATACGAGGTGCCTTCTGGTCCGGATAATCCTCTGGGCTATCGTTGGATGGAGATTCAAGGTAACTACGGCATACACGGCACTAATCGCCCCGACAGCATTGGCGGCTACGTATCGAACGGTTGCATACGCATGCGCGAACAAGACGTTGAGGCACTCTTTGACGCCGTGGAAGTCGGCACGCCCGTCGAGATAACTTATAATCGCGTCGTCGTCGAAAAGAACTCTGATGGCGAAGTTGTCTACTACATTTACCCTGACGGCTACGGTATGCAAGACATTAACGTTTCTGACGTGACCAAGTGGATTGAACCGTTCGGGGTGCTTGCCTTCGAGAGCGATTACGATATTTCCCAGAAGATTGAAGCCTCCGACGGCGAACCGACTTATATTGGCAAGCCTTATAACGTGGAAATCAATGGGCAACTCACTCAGCCGACCGACGCCAATAATACCCGCTTCTTTGCTAAGGCAGTGATACGCGACGGGATTTCTTATATGCCGGTCGTACCCATTGCTAAGATTCTGCGGCTAAAGCTTGAGTGGCACAAGGGCGAGGCGACGCTTAAAAGCAAGTTCGGCAAGGTGATTTGCTACGAGCGCAAAGGACAGCTCTATTGCAATGCCGATGACGCGCCGATACTCTTCAACATGGAAGGCGGCTTGCAGACGGATAAGAACGGTGTAAAGCTCTTCCGCTTTAAGTCACTGCCGACAGTCGAGAAGCCGCCCGTTGAAATTCCCAAGCCCGAACAGAAACTCAAGGACAAGGAGCCTAAGCAAGAACCTCAACCGACTGACGCGCCTGATAAAACTGTGGAAGAACCTCAGCCGACTAACGAGACTAAAGCAGATGAGGTAACGGACGCATGAAAAAGTTTCTGATTGTCGACGGCAGTAGCATTTTCTATCGAGCCTTCTACGCCATGCCGAACTTGACTGCTCCTAGCGGTGAGCCGACTGGTGCGCTTGTAGGCTTTGCGAACATTATCTTAAAGATTATGCGTGAACGGTCGCCCGAATTGGGAGCAGTCGCCTTTGACGCCGCGAAGAAAACTTTCCGCAATAAAATCTTCCCCGACTACAAGGCGAACCGTCCGCCCATGCCCGAAGAACTTGCCGCTCAACTGCCGCTGATTAGAGAACTCGTCGAAGTCCTCGGCTTGAAGATTTGCGTAGCAGAAGGTTACGAGGCTGATGACATTATCGGCACGCTGGCAACGCAGGCTTGCAAGTATTTCCGCGTGGAGATTCTCACTGGCGACCGCGACGCACTTCAGCTTATCAATCAGTCGACGCAAGTCTTGTTGAATAAAAATGCCAACGTGGAGCCTTACGACGAGAAAAAGTTTATCGCGGAATACAGCTTTGCTCCCGCCTTGCTAGTCGATTACAAAAGCCTGCGCGGCGACCCGTCCGATAATATCCCCGGCGTCAAAGGGATTGGTCAGAAGACCGCAACCAGTCTTATTAAGCAATTTGGCACGTTGGAAAACATTTTGACTGCCCGCGACACGTTGACGGCTAAAAAGGTTCGCACTGCCTTGGAGAACTTCACCGACGATGCAATCATGAGCAAGCGTCTGGCACGGATTGATTGCAACGTTCCCGATATTCAATTCACGCCCGACGACTTTGCGATTGTCCCTGACCTTGTCCGCGTCGATGAGTTTTGCAATCGCTACGCCCTCAATCAAGTCAAGAAAAAAGTTCATGAACTGTTCGGTAGCGACAATTTCTTCAGCGACACGGCGAAGCATACTTTATCGGGCGGGGAAGGCTTGCCGCTTGATTTGGAAAAGATATTGACGGCGGAGGCTTTGACGATTGCTCAAGCCGACTTTGAACAGTTCGCAATAAAAATCCTCGGCGGCGAAACCTTCACGACCTCGGAGCGTTCAGCGGTGCAAAGAGTCTTCGACGCCTTCGCGGGCAAGATTATCCTAAGCGGCGTCAAGAATTATCTTAGCGTCTTCGAGGTCGGCTCGCTTATGAAAGTTTTCGACGTGGAACTTGTAGCCTATCTGCTTTACCCCGAACGCAACGACTATTCTTGCGCAAGTCTCCTGCCTTTGGAGTTCGACGGCTTGCAAGTGGCTGACGCGTCCCCGACTACTACTGCGACCGCCCTTGAGATGCTCGCCGCCCTCTATGAAAAAAAATTAGCCGCCGCCAACTTGACGAGGCTTTATCTTGAAATGGAACTGCCGCTTACTAAAATCCTAGCGCAGATGGAAAGGCGCGGAGTCTTCGTCGACAAGGTGAGCCTCAAGGACAAGACTGCCGACATGTCTAAGAGGATTGCCGCCGTTCAGGAAAATATCTACACTCTGGCGGGCGAAGTCTTCAACATAAACTCTTCTAAGCAACTGTCCGACGTGCTCTTTGTCAAGCTCAAACTCCCGACGGGCAAGAAGACTAAGGCGGGCTACTCGACCGACGCCGAGACTTTGGAGGAGTTGCAAAGTCACCCAATCGCCGCCGAGGTCTTGAAGTATCGTCTGCTGTCCAAACTCAAGTCGACGTACCTTGACGGACTCAGCAAGCTCCTTGGCAGTGACGGACGACTTCACACGACTTTTAATCAGACAGTCACGGCGACGGGTAGGCTTTCAAGCTCCGACCCGAACTTGCAAAACATTCCAATCCGCACTGACGAGGGCAGAAGCATTCGCGCCCTATTCAAGCCTGGCAAGGGCTACGATTGCATTCTGTCTGCCGATTACTCACAGATTGAACTTCGACTGCTGGCGCACATGTCCGGCGACGCCAACTTGATTGACGCCTTCAATCGCGGGCAAGACATTCACGCACGGACGGCGGCTGAGGTCTTCGGCGTGCCTATCGACGACGTGACGCCCGACCTTAGGCGCAAAGCTAAGGCAGTCAACTTCGGCATCGTCTACGGCATAAGCGACTACGGACTTTCGCGGGATTTGCATATCAGCCGCAAGGAGGCTGGCGAATACATTGACCGTTACTTCAAGCGTTATCCGGGCGTGAAAACGTTCCTTGACGCGACGATTGCCCAAGCTCACCTTAGCGGCTACGTTACGACGATGTTTGGGCGGCGCAGGTATCTGCCTGACATTAACAGCAAGAACTTCAATAAGCGGTCACTTGCCGAGCGTATGGCTATGAATACTCCCATTCAAGGTTCGGCGGCGGATATTATCAAGCTTGCGATGATTCGGGCGGAAGAAGGTTTGCGCCCCTTCGACAGCCGGATAATCATTCAAGTGCACGATGAACTTGTTCTTGAGGCTAAAAGCTCCGAACTCGACGCCGTGGAAAAAGTTCTGCGCGAGGCTATGGAAGAGGTTGCTAAGCTAAAGGTGCCGTTAGTCGTCGACGTTAGCCACGGGCTTAATTGGTTGCTGGCGAAATGATTTCCACGCCAAACCATTGCGCCGCCTCGTCCCACTTGTAACGGAGCTGGCAATAGCTTTCCTTTTGCCACTGCTTGTACAGGAAAATAATCGTGTCGCCGTCTGCGGAGAAGTCTTCCAGATAAAACTCGTAGGGAATCTGCTTGCGCATGTCCAAAGTATCGAAGTACTTGACCCACGAGCCGCCACGGTCGCCGATGACTTTAAGGGAACTGCCGCCGCCCGTCTCCGTTGCTAGCAAATAAAAGTTTCGTCCGTCGCCGTCACTTATCGGATAAATCTGCGTCCTGCCCTCGAACACGTAAACTGGCACGGCGTTTGAACTGTCACTGCTACCAAAGAAGCTTGCCGCGTCGAAGTTTTCCTCTGATAGCTTGCGGCAATCGAAGTGGAAGTACAAATCCTCGCCGAAGACCGCCACGCCCTTTGAAAAGTCGCCGTCAAGTTGCCTGTAGCCTTCAATGTTCAACGTGAACGGCTCCTTGCCCAAAGTAATCGTGCCAATCGGCTTATGAAGCGTCAAGTTCATTGCCGACGCCTGCGCGGAAAGGATTAAGAGTAAACAAACCGTTGCTAAGAAGTTTTTCATCGTTCAATCGCCTCCGGATAAAATTTCTGATTGACTGCGTGCCAATGGCATTCCACGTCGATAGCGTGACTTTGCAACGTGTAGCGGAAAATAATCTTGTTGTCCTCGGTGAAGACCTGCGACATGTGAAAGTTCCAGCCGATGTCATATTGCTCGCGAAGTTTCAACGCGTCGAGGAACACAAGCCACTTGCCGTCACGCACGCCGAGGACTTTAACGCCGTCGCCCGTGCCAATGCTATCGTTCTTAATCAGATAAAACGCCGCGCCCGCCGTGTTATCAATCCGATAAATCGTCGTCTCGCCTCTTATGTCGACTGCGACGGTATTTTTTTTGCACTTGTCGCCGAAGAGTGCCGCCTTATCGAAGTGCAGATAAAAACCTTCTCCGAACTGTGCAACGCGCTTTGAAAGTTTGCTCGCGCCTTCAACGCGATAAGCCTCGTCGTAGTGTGTGACCTTGCCGACGGGTTGAGGGTCGAGTTCCAAACGCATCGCCGACGCTTGAGCGGCAATCATCATAAGCAACGCCGTCAATGCCACAAGTCTTTTCATGCCAAACACCTCCGCCGCGATTGTAGCACAAAAAAAAGACGCCTCCAAACTTTGGAGACCGTCCTAAGAATTTTTTATCTGATGAAGCCGAGCTTGCGCTCCTTGCTGAAGTTTTTATCAACATTAACGTCGAAGTCCTCAACCTTAAAGTTCGTCAAGTCCTCTTTGGTGACGGTGCCGCCTTGAGCCTCTTTGATGATTCGTTGCGCCTGCTTAAGCCAAGCTTGCTCAAGAAGCGTCCTAACGAACCGTCCGTTGCCGAAGTTCTTCTTCTTGGCGACGCGTTTAAAAATCTTCTTGCAATGTTCAGCTACCTCGGCGGAGATTTCAAAGCCGCGACGTTTCGCCATAAGCTTAAAAATATCCGTCAGCTCGTCGGGCGTGTAATCGGGAAAATTTATGTGGAAGGCGATTCGGCTACGCAAGCCCTCGTTGCGGTCGAGGAACTCCTTCATCTTATCTGGGTAGCCCGCGAAGATAACAATCACGGTGTCGCGATTATTCTCCATCTCTTGGACGATAGTATTAATTGCCTCGTCGCCGAAGGTCGCGTGTTCGCCGTCCGATAAACTGTACGCCTCATCAATAAACAGGACTCCGCCGCGAGCCTCTTTGAATTTGTCGCGAACAGCCTTAGCCGTCCAGCCGACGTACTTAGCAACCAAATCAGCCCGCCCGCATTCAACGAAACGTCCCGTCTTTAAAACGCCGTCACGGGCAAGGATTTGCGCGATAAGCCGTGCGACTGTCGTCTTAGCAGTGCCAGGCGTGCCAGTGAAACTCATATGCAACGCGGCTTTTTGTTTATCAAGGTTCATGTCGATACGCATCTTCTGAACTCGATGCGCCGCGATAATCTGTTCAATCAAAGACTTCTGCTCGACAAGCCCAATCATCTCTTGGAAGTCGGCATAAGCGTCGTTGTTCTTAAACTCCGCCTTTATGCTCAAGCGGTCGACTTCACGATAGGCGGGATAGGTTTTGTTCTTCAAGGAGCTGTTGTAGAGTTTCTCGCGGATGTTGTAGATGTCGGACGCGCTGAAGGTCAACTTATCGCCCATAGCCTCCAAAAGTTCTTCGTCAGTGTAGAGGGTCGCGGAGTCCGAACGGTTCATGAGGTTTTTAAGGTAAACCAATGCCGTTTCGCGATTGCCTGCGCCCTCGTGCAGTTCGATTATATGCAAGTCGTCTTGAAGTCTGGCAGTAAGTTGCGGGGCGAAGCCGGGCTTGTCCACCAGTTCGACGAAGATAAACAGCGTGTTGCGTTGAAAGTGTTTGACAGCCTCGGAGACGAACTCAACGACCTGTTCATAAGCGTGCGCGAATTGTCCAGTGTTGACGCGTTCGCCGCTAAGTTCAATGACGACCGTACCGCCCGCCGCATTGTCGAGGATTCGTTCAAAGTCAACCTCGTCATAGCAGTTATCAGTTACGTTGGTGATGATGTTTACTCGGCGGCTGACAAGGCGTTTGTTGGTGTAAAGCGTGCCGACGAGCAGATTAGCTAAAGACAAGGCGGCGTTGGTGTTGCCCGCGATGATTTTGTAATGGACTGGCTGCCCGTAGAAGTGATGAACATTCTCTTTGGCGTAGATGCGGGCGAACTCCTCTTTGAAGGTATCATCGGCAAGGAGAACCTCGGCTTCCTTCTTCGCCGCCTCGAAGGTAAGACGTTTCGCCTGACAGATATTCTCCGTCAGCTTGAACGTCCGATTATCCAAAGCGTCAAGCCCCAAGTCTTGATTAATCTGATAGTAATCGAAGTTGAAGTTATCGGAGCGGTTCGCCCTATCGAAAATCTTGGAGAACTTCGAGGCGGTAATCTCTTCTAAGTCTTTGACCTTGACGCCCTTAATACCGAACTCGTCACGGTCTTCAAAGAAGTTTTCAAAGAGCCGAGTCAGCTTGGCGGTTGTCAGCTCTTTAAAGCCTTCGACAGCCACGAGCATTTGGAAGATATTCTGTCTTGCGCGATGAATCAGCACGCGGATTTTATCGCCGTCAATGCCTTCGGAAAGTGCCGAGCTTAAGTCGTTTAATTGGAACTTGAACGCCCGCCGCGCCTCCATGGGATTGCCGTTGCCTCTGTCGACTTTGAGTTCGCAGGTTACCTGAAATTTGTAGAAAAGCATTCGCTTATCCTCCGTGTTAGCAGATATTCAATTTTCAAAGATAACGGTGACTTGATTGCCACGCCGCCTCGACCAAAAAATTTTCCTCCTTCCGTTTTTCAGTCGGTAGAAGTATATCGTAAGAAATCAACCTTTCCTTAAACGTCGAAGAAGATTTTATTTCTCGTCGGGGATGGGAACGTTCTTAAGGCGCATGATTCGTCCTACGGCGTAATCTTTCATGCCAACTTGGTTTAGGTAATCGGCGAAGACTTCATCAAACGTGCCCAGCTCGCCGACAATCTTTGCGCCCTTAAGCATAGTGTAATCGTCGCCGCCATAAGTCTGAAAGTCGGCAAGAGCAATCGTATAAGTCTTGTTATCGTCTAGGGGTTGACCGCCGATTGAAATTTCCTTGACGCGGTGCCCGCCAGGTTGAGTGGGGTCGTAACTGAAAGTCAAGCCGCTGACATCTAGGAAGCCTCCGAAAGATGCCGGATAGTATTCGACGGAGTGTTCAAGCATTGCACGGATTGCCGAGCCTTTGACCTCAGCGACACGCAACGTATTGCCGAAGGGGAAGATAGCCATAATGTCACGCTTGCGAACGTCGCCTTTAGGCAAATCAGCACGCAAGCCTCCACCGTTGACAATGGCAATATCAGACTTCGCCGCCCAACGGAATGCGTCCGCCGCGAGATTGCCGAGTTCAGATTCATTGCGGCGGACAAGCAGACGTTCGCTTGAAAGTTCTTTGTCGCTGTGAGCAACAACCTCATTGAGAAGCGTCTCCGCCTTAGCGTTTACGTCTTTGAGCACCGCGAGGATTTGTTTATCGGGCACGGGGTTGATAGCTCTGATAGCGTCCGCGTCGAGGAGTTCGGACTTCTTAGAGATAATCTTGTGGTCTTCAACCTCAATCGTCGCCTTGCCGAGGAAATGTTCATAACAACCAGTTTGGACAATCAACGTGTCTTTGACTCTGATTCCGTCGGTAAGGACTGTGTGGCTGTGCCCGTCAACGATTAAGTCAATGCCGTCAGTTTCGCGGGCAATGCGTTCGCTGGTGAATTCGGAGCTTGCGTCAACGCCCATGTGCATGAGGGCAATCAACACGTCGCACTTGGGGCGCAGGACTTTAATCATCTCTTTGGAGACTTCAACGGGATTAAGGAACTCTACCTCCGTAACGTTCTTTGGATTGGTCTTGAAGGCGGTTTCAGGCGTCGACAGCCCGAAGACACCGACCTTGATTCCGTTTAGCTTGAAGATTTTGTACGGCTTGAAAAGTCTCTTACCATTACTCTTGCGCACGACGTTAGCATCGAGGATTGGGAACTTGAGTTGCTTGGCGAGCCGTTCGAGTTGCGCCGAGCCGTAGTTGAAGTCGTGATTGCCAGCGGTCATTGCATCATAGCCCGCCGCGTTCATGAGGGGCACCATGCTTTCACCGCGACTGATTGTGATAATCGGCATACCGTGGAAGGTATCGCCAGCGTCTAGCCAGAGCGTCGCAGGGTTTTGAGCCTTAGCAGTCTTAACCGCCGCTGCAAGCTCCGCCAGTCCAATGCTGTGCTTATTGTCGTCCGTGTCTTGAATGCGCGAATGCATGTCGTTGGTATGGAAGATGACAAGCTGTGCCGCCGCGCAGATTGACACGTTGAACATCAGCAGGGCAATCAGCACGCCGAAAAACTTCTTTATCATGAGAACACCTCCAAAAATGTTTTGCCGCAAGTTTATAACCAATCGCCACTAAAGGCAAGCCGTTGACACTGCAAGGCGGCAAATTTATAATCGAATGCAAAGGAGGAGAGAATTTGTTCGTAGCTGATAGATATGACGTGATAGTAATCGGGGCGGGGCACGCAGGGTTAGAGGCGGCGTTGGCAAGTGCGCGGCTCGGCTGTAAGACACTGCTTACGACTTTATCACTTGAGAACTTAGCAATGATGCCTTGCAACCCGTCAATCGGAGGACCGGCCAAAGGTCACCTCGTCCGCGAAGTCGACGCACTCGGAGGACAAATGGGTATCGCCGCCGACGCAACTTGTATTCAGTTCCGCACGCTAAACACCGGCAAAGGTCCTGCAGTCCGTGCCCTGCGTGCTCAAGCTGATAAGAAGATTTATCATGCCGTCATGAAGAACACTTGCGAGAATGTCGACGGCTTAGACCTCAAGCAGTTGCTGATTGAAAACATTTTGGTCGAGGGCGGCAAGGTCATCGGTGTCTGCGCGGAGACTGGTGAGACGTTCTTAGCAGAGGCAGTCGTCTTGGCTAGTGGCACTTACCTTAGCGGGCGAATCATCATCGGCGAGAGTATCTTTGACGGCGGACCGAACGGTCAACGCGCCGCGCTCAAGCTGTCTGATTCGTTGAGGAGCCTCGGTGTTAAGCTCATGCGTTTCAAGACTGGGACGCCTGCCCGCGTCGACGCAAGGTCTTTGGACTTCAGTAAAATGGAAATTCAACGCGGCGACGAACCTCCGCAGAACTTTTCCTTCATGACGGGCGAGCCGCCGATTAATCGCGTCAACTGCTACCTGACTTACACCAACGAACGCACGCATGAAATCCTACGCCGCAACCTACATCGCGCACCCATGGCGAACGGAATCATTGAGGGAATCGGGCCGCGCTATTGTCCGTCGATTGAGTCGAAGATTATCCGCTTCCCCGACAAGGAACGGCATCAACTGTTCCTGGAGCCGGAAGGGCTTAACACAACCGAATACTACGTGCAAGGCATGTCGACTTCAATGCCAATGGACGTGCAGATTGAGTTCCTGCACACGATACCGGGACTGGAACGCGCTAAGATTATGCGAGCAGGCTACGCGATTGAATATGACTGCCTCGACCCTCTGCAACTCAAGCCGACTTTGGAGTTTAAAACAATCGCCGGCTTCTTCTCGGCAGGGCAATCAAACGGCACGTCTGGTTATGAGGAGGCGGCAGCTCAAGGACTAATCGCGGGCATTAACGCGGCGGCATTCGTCAAGCAATCGGAGCCGTTGATACTCAAGCGTTCAGAAGGTTATATCGGCGTGCTGATTGATGACCTCGTAACGAAGGGCACCAACGAACCTTATCGCATGATGACATCGCGGGCGGAGTATCGACTACTGCTCAGGCAAGACAATGCCGACCTGCGTTTGACGCCGCACGCTATTCGACTGGGACTCGCCTCGCCCGAACGTCGAAGGCTCTTCGAGACTAAGCGCGACGAAATCTTATCAGCGACACGACGCCTTAACGAAATCAAGTTGACACCGAGCGCGGAGATTAATCAAAGGCTTGCCGCATTGGGCTTAGGGGAGATTCATAACGCAATGCCGCTTGCTGAACTGTTACGCCGCCCGCTCGTCACCTATGAAAAGATTCGTGACGCCTTCGACCTGCCGACAATTTCCGCCGATGCCGCCGCGCAGGTTGAGATTGGTATCTTCTATGAAGGCTACATAAAAAAACAAGCCGAGCTTGCCGCAAAGCTCGACCGATTAGAAAACAAACTTATTCCCGACGACATAGACTACAACGCCTTAAAGAATCTGCGCGTGGAGGCAAGGGAAAAACTTTCGCAGATACGTCCGCGTTCAATCGGGCAGGCGTCTAGGATTTCGGGCGTGTCACCCGCTGATGTCTCCGTTCTGTTAGTTTGGCTTGAAACGCTTCGATAAATATCTTTTAACTAGTATCTCCGCGACGATGGCGTCGACAGGCTCTGGCGGCACCTGCATTGATGTCGGCAAGAGTTTTCGCCAACCTCGCGGAGGTTTCTTTTTCCAATACTCGCGCCGCGCCTCTTCAGTCGTGTGCTTTTCGTCGACGAGTTCAAACCTTAAGCCCGCCGCCGTCACTTTATCTGCCGCCGCCTTATGTGTCGTGCCATTGCCGAGTATCACCCGCTCTATTTCATACTCCGCCGCCAATGTCTTTATTACGTTGTCCAGTTCGTCCGTCACGATGACTTGTTGATATTTTATCTCGCCTGCCGCCGTCAACACTGCCACGCCGCATTTATCGCGCCCAGGGTCTATTCCCATTATCATGGCTTCTTCTCCACTTTTATATTCAATCTCAGCGGTCCTTGCGAATACGTTTCCTCACGTGCAGTCGCAGTCATCTGAACTTTTCCTTTAACTCCAAGTAACGAATCGAGGACTTCATAAAGTTGCGTACCTTCCATGCGTCCCACGCTACCTGTTAGCGGGTCGGTTAATATCCCTTTCTCCGCCGCAAGTCGATTTATCTCCGTCAAGAAGTCCTGCAAGGCATTTTCCGGCTGATTCTCCTCGTTAAGCTCGTAAGCCTTAGATAATATCTGTTCGCCCTTCTTGAAGATAAGCTCGTTAGGATAAAGCTCAAGACGTGACCGCACTGGCTCGCCGCGCACCAAATTACCTGCCGCCGATATTCTCAAGACCATATCGCGTCCGCTTGATTCAAGTTCCTCAATGACGCGTTGCAGTTCCGGCTGATATATCCAAACTGCAGTATCCTCATCGCCGCCGAATCGTTGAATCAAGTTCTGCGTAGCCTGTTCTGCCAAAGCGTTTATGTCGGCTGAAATTTCTTCGGCAGGGCGTCCGCCCCTTATAACGCCGCTTGCCAAAACCTCACCCGCCCGCAACGTTATATCGCCCTCACGAATCGCAATCAAACCTTCGCGCAATCGGCTATTGCGTTCCTCAAGCTCGCTGTTATCGGCAGTCAGTTTATCGTTATCGCTAGACAGTTTATCGTTGTCGGTCGTTAGCCGCGCATTGTCCGCAGTCAAAGTTACGTTGAACTCACCTAGCTTTTTATTATCGTCCTCAAGCGTGGCATTCGTGCTTGAAAGATTTTCATTCTGCGCGGCAAGTTCAGCGTTCGTGTTCTCAAGACGTTCGTTACCTTCCTTAAGACGGTCGGATTCGTTGCGAAGTTCCTCTTGCTCGTCTTTGAGTGCTAGGATTTCCTCTTTGGACATGCGCAAGTTTTCGTTCGCCCGCTCGAATTCTGTTTGCGCCTTGAAAAGGTTCTCAGTCGCCTCGTCGAGTTCAGCAAGGGTCGCGTCCATAGTTTGGCGTAGCTCGTCCATGCCGAAGAGAGCCGTGCGCACGTTCTGCGAGATAAGTGCCATAAAGCCGATTGATAAGCCCGTGATAAGACAACCCGTTATGACAGTCACAACCATTGACGTGTGCCGCGGGCGCAGTCCGAAGATTGATAGCCGCTTCTTACCTATCTTAGTGCCCAGCTTGTCGCCGATAAACGCAATCGCCCCGCCAGTCACAATCATAACCAAGATTAAATAAATTCCTTCCAATCAATCACCCCCTGCCAATCTCATCGGACGAGCCACGCTGAAGACTTTTTCCACACGGCGTAGCTTGTTCATGACAGTTTCGACTTGTTCAGCGTTCTGCACTTCGACACCAAGCTTAACCGTCGATGTTCGATTGTGCTTATTCGGCGTGGCGTGAATCGAATGCAAGTTAAGCTTCATCTCCGCCGGTACTGCAATTAAATCGGCAAGCACACCAGGCTTATCTTCGCAGACAATCTCGACCTCGACCGTGTAAAGCTTATCAATCGTCGTGTCCCAGCTGACCTCAATCATGCGTTCCACGTCCGAGGCTCCGTTTAAAATGTTCGGGCAATCTGCGCGGTGAACACTGACGCCCCGTCCGCGAGTTATATAGCCGCTTATGTCGTCGCCTGGAATCGGATTACAACACCTAGCCAACCGAACAAAGAAGCCGCTTTCCCCTTCGACAAGGACACCATGCTCAGCTTTCTTCTGCTTGCGTTCGGGAAGTTTCTTAATCTCCGTGAGCAGTGCTGATACGTCAGGCGGCGTGTTGCGTGCAATATCTTTTTTATACAGTTCGACAAGCCGCGTTATAACCGTATGCGCCGACGTACCTCCGTAACCAATGCCCGCAAGCAAGTCGTCTTCGTTGTTAATGTTCATGCGCCGTGCGACTTCCGCCAACCGATTTTCCTTAAGCAAATCCTTCGGGACGTAGCCGAGCCGCTTTAATTCCGCCTCAATCGTCTCGCGTCCATGAGTGATATTTTCCTCCCGATTCTCCCGCTTGAACCACGAACGAATCTTTTGACGCGTATCACTCGACGCCACGATATTTAACCAGTCGCGGCTAGGTCCGTTGTTAGATTTGTTCGTCACGACCTCAACGAAGTCCCCATTCTGCAGTTTGTATTCAAGCGGCACGATACGCCCATTAACCTTCGCGCCCACACAGTGATGACCAACCTCCGTATGTATTCGATAGGCAAAGTCAATCGGATTGGAGCCTCGCGGCAGGGTAATCAAATCTCTGCCCGGCGTGAAGACAAACACCTCATCGCTAAAGAAATCCAACTTCAACGTCTCAAGATACTCTTTAGGGTCTTTAATCTCCTTCTGAAGCTTTGCAATCTGCCTCAGCCACGAAATCTTCTGGTCACGGTCGCTACTAGCTGGTTTGCTTGAGCCGCTCTCTTTATACTTCCAATGCGCCGCGACTCCATACTCCGAAATCTTATGCATTGCGAAAGTTCGTATCTGAATCTCCAAAGGATAGCCCAACGCCATAACCGTCGTATGCAGTGAACGATAGCCGTTGCTCTTAGGCATGGCGATATAGTCCTTGAATCGTCCTGGAATCGGTCGCCACTTTGAATGAATCACGCCCAGGACGTTATAGCAGTCCTTAACGTCGTCAACGAGTATCCTCACCGCCGACAGGTCGTAAATCTCGCCAATTTCCTTATGGTCGCGCTTCATCTTCTTATAAATGCTGTAGAAATGTTTAGCCCGCCCGCTAATCGAGGCGTGTATTTCTAGCTCGTCAAACTCCTCCTCGATTAGCCTAACTGCCTCGCTGATATAAATCTGTCGCTCGCGCCTCTTCTGCTTGACATGCTCCACTAGTTCGTAATAAGCGTCCGGCTCCAGATAACGCAGGCACAAATCCTCAAGCTCCCACTTGATATTTGATATGCCTAAGCGATTGGCAAGCGGCGCATAAAGCTCCATTGTCTCCTTGGCGATTCGTTTGCGTTTATCTTCGCGCATGAACTTTAGCGTTCGCATGTTGTGCAGTCGGTCGGCTAGCTTTATCAAGATGACGCGCATATCTTTTGCCGTCGCGATGATTAGCTTGCGATAAGCTTCAATCTGCTGTTGCTCCTTTGTCTTGAAATAAATCTGTCCAATCTTCGTCACGCCGTCGATTAGT
Organism: Selenomonadaceae bacterium; assembly: GCA_017534385.1. Taxonomy (GTDB): domain Bacteria; phylum Bacillota; class Negativicutes; order Selenomonadales; family Selenomonadaceae; genus Quinella. The sequence continues at coordinate 49,831 of JAFWCT010000051.1, read as the reverse complement.
AGTGCAATCTCCTCGCCGAACATGTCCTTTAGCTCGTCTAGCGTGAAGATTGTATCCTCAACCACGTCATGCAATATGGCGGCGGCTATCGTCTTGTCGTCGAGTTGTAGCTCAGTTAGGATTGCGGCGACGTTAAGCGGGTGATTTATATATGGCTCGCCCGATGCTCGCGTTTGACCTTCGTGCGCCTCCTTAGCGACCAGATATGCCCGCTCTATCAATTCTAAGTCGGCGTCGGGCTGATAGCTCTTTACCGTGTCCAACAGTAATTTTATCGTGACGGGCGGTTTGCCCTTATCGTTCATGTTATCGCCTCCTGTCTCCGAAATTCATTGTACCTTGCTTTGTTCAAACTGTCTATAAAAAAATAACCGCGCAGACTTTTTCCACGCAGTCGAAGGTCTCTTATTGGTTTAGGCTTTCAAGGCACGTCGGGCGGAGGCTTGCTCAAACGAGATAACCTTGGGGCTTGATGGTTCGGCGGAGGTTAATGCTTCCCGTCTCCCTAGTCGATATGTCCGCGAATTCGTCAGCTCCAACTTACTCTTCGGGCGCGGCAAGTCAAACGTTCCTTTGTCGTCATCAATCACAATCAAGCCCAGCTCCTCAAAGATTTTAATCGCGCTGTCGAAGGTGTATGTTGAAAAGTTTTCGCCGCTCTCGTTGTTGAAGGCCTTAACCAACGAACACAAATCAAAGCGTTCAGTGTAGACGCGGGCACGTCTCAGGAAACTGTACGCGGCAAGCAACTTATCACGGTCGGGGAATTCTTCAGCACGCGCTACAGGCTCCAAACTCGACACCATGCATTGAAGACGAACTTTATCCTGCCACTCAGCAAGCGACGGCTCATAAGCCAAGTCAAGCGGCTCATTCTCCACAAGCGGCGCAAGGTTTGCACTATTCCACGCAACCGCCCGTATCCTCTGCTCGCCATTAATCGCAAAGCTCAAGTGCGCCTTGTCCGAACCAATCACCTTAGCAAAACTGCCGCGAACCTCTTTACAAGCAAGCACTGGATGCGCATTGCCTAAGCCGTAAGGCTCGAACTTATCGAACTCCCGTGCCGTATCAAAGCTTATCTGCGCCGGCTCAATCATTGCGTCGACATACAAGACCGGTTGGAAGTCCTCGTCGCGCAAATTCTGTCTGACATAATCATCAAAGCGTTGCACAAGTTCAGGCACGTCCTCAGCCGCGATTGACAGCCCTGCCGCCTGAGAGTGTCCGCCGTATTGCTTGAACAGCTCCGCCATAGTATCAAGGGCGTTCTTCATGTGGAAGGCGGGAATACTCCTGCACGAACCGCGATAAGTCTTCCCGTCCGAAGTCGTCAAGATTATCGTCGGCAAGTTATAGCGTTCGACTAGTTTGCTTGCCGTCAAACCGATGACACCTTCCGCCCAATCCTCGCCCGCGACGACTAACGAACATAAATCGCCGCCGTGTTCCTCGCGTAGCTTACGAACTTTTTCCTCCGCTTGATTTAAAATATCCGCCTCAATGTCTTTGCGTCGCTGGTTAAGCCTGTTTAGGTGTCTAGCCAAAATCCGAGCCTCTTCGGCGTCTTCCATAAGCAAAAGCTTCAAGCCTTTATCAGCAGTCTCCAAACGTCCGACTGAATTAAGGCGCGGTGCAATTTGGAACGCGACATGCCCAGTTGAAACTTTCCTATCGCCGAGACCAGCCGACATAAGAAGAGCCTTCAAGCCAACGCACGCCGTCGAAGGCATTGCCTTTAATCCCATGCGAACTATCTTGCGATTCTCCCCGACGAGCTTAACTAGGTCAGCAACCGTCGCCAGCGCGGCAATCTCAATGTCAGTCGTGTAAGTCTGCACGTCGACTCCTCTAAGCTCGTGCATGAGGGCTTGACTGATTTTGAACGCAACGCCCGCTCCGCACAAATTCTTTTCGGGATAAGGGCAGCCGCGTTGATTGGGGTTGACGACCGCGACCGCTGACTTAACGTCGTCAAGGGCGGGCAAGTGGTGGTCAGTTACAATCACGTCAAGCACGTCACGGACGCCGGCAATCTCTCTTTCGTTCGTGATGCCGCAATCGACGCTGATTAAGAGCTTGAACCCTTCCGCGCAGATTTTATTCAAGGCATTGGGATTCAAGCCGTAACCTTCAGCGCGGGCAGGTATGTAGCTTTCAACGTCAGCACCGAGCTTGCGCAACGTCCTAATCAAAATCGCCGACGCACTCATACCGTCAACATCGTAATCACCGTAGACGCAAATCCTTTCGCGGGCGTCGAGGGCACGTTTAATCCTGTCGACTGCCTCGCGCATTCCCAACATAGTAAACGGGTCGTGAAAGGCGGCGGCTTCTGGTTCCAAGTAATCCTTAGCTGATTGCGCGTCACGTATCCCGCGATGATATAAAACCGTCGCCGTCAACTCGCTTACGCCCAAAGCCTTAGCCACCGTCTGAACGCATGAAGCGTCCGCCTCTTTGACAATCCATTTCTTGCGCATATCAAGCACCGTCCTCTAAAGTCATAGCAATCTCGTCGCAGTTCGGGAACTTCGGACAGTCCATGCAGTCTTTCCAAATCTTATGCGGCAATGATTCCTTAGTCGTCAACGTGAAGCCGAGCGACCCGAAGAAGTTCGGCCGATAAGTCAGCGTGAAAAACTTTTTGACTCCGACGGCGCGTCCCTCCTTTAAAAGTTCCTTGACGATTGCCGAGCCGATTCCACGCCTTGAGAAGTCCGCGTGCACTGCCATTGACCGAACCTCCGCCAATTCGTTCCACGTTAGGTGCAATGCTCCCACGCCGACGATTTTTTTTGTCGAGACCTCTTCGGCGACGACGAACTCTCTTAACGTCTCGTAAAGCGTGCTGTGCGGTTTGGGTAGCATGACACCTTGCGCCGCGTATCCTGCAATCAGTTCGTGTATCTCGTCCACGTCCGCGAACGTCGCCTTGCGATATAAAAACATTCCTATCACCTTCAATCAGAATTCGATTCCCGCCTGAGCCTTAATGCCCTGCTTGAGTGGGTGCTTGATGAGTTTCATCTCCGTGACGAGGTCAGCGGCGTCTATGAGTTCGGCTAGTGCATCGCGACCCGTGAACACCAAATGCATTTGCGGCGGACGAATTCTTATCAGAGCCAAGACATCAGCCGCGTCGAGCAATCCGAACTTCACCGCGTAGTTTATTTCGTCGAGGACGATTAAATCCCATGCGCCCGATAAGATTTCTCCTCGCGCAAGTTCAAGAGCCGTCCGCGCAGATTGTCTTTGTTCGTCGAAGTTGTCTTGCGTGATGAAGCCCAGCCCCAGTTGCCTGACTTCGATTCCCAATACGTTCAAAGCTTCAAGCTCGCCTGAACGTCTTTGACCTTTGATGAACTGCAGGATTAGGACTTTCAGCCCCGCGCCAAACGCTCGGATTGCTAAGCCCATTGCCGCAGTAGTCTTACCTTTGCCGTCGCCCGTGTGCACGATGATTAGCCCGCGTCTTTCCACGTCGACTCCTCCTTAAAAGTTTTTCCCGCTATGATAGCGCATGATTAAAAATAAATAAAGCGGCTTGCGCAAATCGGCAAATGAATTTATAATGAAAACAAAAAGGAAGTGATTACCTTGGGCACAGCAAGAGATAGTTTGAAGGCGGCAAGACGAATCGTGATAAAGGTCGGGACGAGCACGCTGGCGCACGCCGATACCGGCAAGCTGAACTTGTACAGGATAGAACATTTGATAAGGGAAATAGCCGACCTGCATAACGCGGGCAAAGAAATAATCTTCGTGAGTTCTGGGGCAATCGCGGCGGGCATGAATAAGCTTGGAATAAAAGTTAAGCCGCAAACCATTCCGGAGAATCAAGCATTGGCGGCGATAGGTCAAGGCGTTCTCATGCACATCTACGAAAAGTTTTTCGCCGAGTACGGTCAGACAATCGGGCAGATACTCTTGACTAAGGAAAACGCCGTCGACGAGGAGGCTCGCGCTAATTCCCGCAACTCATTGAGCACGATACTAAGCATGGGAGCTATCCCCGTCATCAACGAGAATGATGCGGTTGGCGTCGACGAAATCCGAATCGGCGACAATGATAACCTGTCCGCAATCGTAGCCGCGATGATTAATGCTGAGGTGCTGATTATCCTTAGCGACATTGACGGGCTTTACACTGGCAATCCGAACGTCGATAAATCTGCGCGACTGATTGACGAGGTGGCAGAGATTGATTCGGAGATTGAACGAATTGCCGGAGGCGCGGGCACTAAGCTTGGGATAGGCGGCATGTTTACTAAGATTCAGGCGGCGAAGCTTGCGACGGCTAACGGGGTGACTATGCTAATCGTCAACGGCTCGGCGAACGGTAACTTGCGGCGGGCGTTAAGCGGAGAATCAATCGGCACAATCTTTCCAAGGAGGGAGCGTCATGAATAAGCAACTGATAACGTGGCTGGTGTTCGCGCTGATGATGTTCTCGGCAACCGCGCAGGCGGCAGGCATTGCCATTCAAGACAACAGAGCGACCGCTGACTATTGGACGGGCAAGAATAAATCCGGTGAGGCAGTCTTCGTGGCGACGACCGATTTGGATATGCTCAACCTGCAGATTCGGCAGAAGAGTGCTAATACAATCGTCGACCTAGCCAGCTACCCCGAAAAGGTTTATCCGCAGTGGATGACTAATAAAATCACCGCGACGATGACGCTTGGCGGCTTTGATAAACCCGAACTCCCGACGCTATTTAAGAACGGCTCGGCTTTAACGGAGTTCAGCTACACGCAAGCAAGAAAGAATTGCGGACTGGAAGCCTTGCCCGCTGTGTGTGAAGTCCGTTACGCCTTGACGATTGACCGAACTAACATTAGACTTTTGCCGGAGGAGGCGGGCTGGTTCGAGAGCGCGGACGATACGCACTACGACCAACTGCAAGCGACCGTTATCGACCCAAGCGAGCCGGTTGTCGTTCTGATTGACAGTCAAGATAAAGAATTCGTCTTCGTGGAGTCTCGGACGTATGCGGGCTGGGTTAAGCCTTCCGCGCTTGCCTTCACCGATAAAGCGACGTGGCAGAAATACGCCGCGCCGCAGAATTATCTGACAGTCCTCGCGAGCCGCAAGACAATTCCTCAAGGCAAAGCATTCTATCAAATGGGCGGCAGAGTTCTGTTAAGGGCGGCTGACTTGCAGAAGGACGGCTCGTGGGCAATCACTATGCCGACCCTCGATGCGAACGGAACTTTCCTTGAGCAAGGCTTTAACATTCCGAACGATAATGCCGTTGTCAAAGGTGCGCTGGCTTGCTCGGAAAACAATTTGATTCGTCAAGCGTTTAGGTTCCTCGGCGAAGGCTACGGTTGGGGCGGACTTGAAAAGAACGTCGACTGCTCAAGCTACGTGCAAGATGTCTATCGTAGCGTCGGGATTGAATTGCCCCGCGACAGTTCTAAGCAGGAAAAAGCTATGGCGCGTTCAATCTCCCTTAAGAACATGACACGCGACCAACGACTAGAGATTATCAAGAAGTCTAAGCCTGGCTCGCTACTATTTACGGCGGGGCACGTCATGTTTTACCTTGGCACTGATGAGAATGGCGAACCTCTTGTGATTCACGCGCTTAGCAGTTATTTTACCTTCGAGGACGGCAAGACCCTTAAACACTATGTCCGCAAGATTATCGTAAGCGATTTGCACTTCCAGAACAAAGATAAGATAGAGATGATTGACAGGCTGACGAGCGTCGGGAATTTCTGACATGGCTGACATGGACGGCAAGCAAGACAAGTTAATCGCCAGACTGTTCAAGGACACGCTGATAATCTTCCTGCTGTCGATGTTCGTCTCGACAATCGGCTACGTAATCGACGGCATAATTACGGGCAGTTTCCTCGGCACGGAGGCAATCGCGGCGTTCGGCTTGACGATGCCTTATCAGAGGTTCGTAACGATTTTCCCCGCCGTCATCGTCCTCGGAATGCAAGTCCTTTGCAGTAAAGCTTTGGGCAGAGGAGACTTGCGCGAGGCGAACGAAATTTTTTCCTTGGCAATGTTTGCGGCGTTGAGTATCGCAATCCTTCTGATGGGCGGCACGCTTCTATTCCCTGAACAGATAGCGGACATTCTCGACGCTGAGGAAAGTCTCGGAGCGATTCGCGAGCTAACGATTGACTTTATTCAGGCTTATGCGTTCGGGTTGCCGGCAATAGCGTCGGTCGTACTTTTGCCGATAATGCAGCTGGACAACGACAGACGACGCACGGTAATTTCAGCGGCGACGTTTGCTATCTGCGACATTGTGGGCGACTTGTTAAACATCTTTGTACTCGACGGCGGACTTTGGGGCATGGGCATTGCTACGGTGGTTAGTCATTGGATTGCGGCGGGCGTCTTGCTCCTGCACTTCCTCAAGCCCGATTCAAACTTTAAGTTCCTGCCCGAAGCCGTGAGCCTAAGACATTTCCGCCAGATGATTCTAATCGGGCTACCAGTGATTCTGGGACGCGGCACGGCGGTTTTGCGGATTGCGTTCTTTACGAGGATGTCAGTTGTGTTGGCGGGCGAAGTGGGCGTTGCTGCCTATGCTGTACTAGAAAATTTTTCGGAACTGCTGGAGATAATCCCTAGGGCTTTCGGCGCGTCGACGCAAATGATTGGCGGAATTCTAATCGGCGAACAAGACCGCAACTCAATCCTAAGGCTCATGAAACTCGCGCTGAAATCTTCGCTGATAATCTCCTTGATGATGACGGCTGGCGTATTCTTAGGGGCACCGCTAATCGCAGACCTTTACACGAAAGACCCCGACACGATGACTTATCAGACGACGCTTGAGGGACTGCAACTGGCGATAGCGTTCTTGCCGCTTTGCACGGTCGGGATAATCTTCCAGTACTACTATCAAGCTTGCGGACGGTTTCGACTGGTGAGCGGCTTAACGATAGCGGGTAATGTCGGATTCATCGTGCCGATAGCCTTGCTCTTGACGGCGCATTTTGGACTAGACGGACTGTGGTTTGCCTTCCCGCTGAGCTATGCCACGTTCCTGCTTACGATATTTATCATAACGTGTCGACATTGCGGGCGGATAACTTTCAAGCTTGAAGATTATCTGCTGTTGCCCGAAGACTTCGACGTAGCAAACGATAAGCAACTTAATATAACCGTAACGAGCAAGGCAGAAGTCATAGGGCTTTCGGAAAGGACGCAAAGTTTTTGTGAGGCAAGCGGCATTGACAAGCGGCGCAGTATGTTCGCGGGTATATGTATTGAGGAGATGGCAGGCAACATTGTCGATTACGGCTTCGACGACGACAAGAATCATTTCGTAGACGTGCGAATCATCATCAAGGGCGAGCAGGTTATAATCCGAATGCGCGACGACTGTCGACCTTTTGACCCGAAGAAGCAAGCTGAGATTCACCACCCCGAAGATCCTGTGGCGCATATTGGGATACGGCTTTGCAAGAAGATTTCTACGGAGTTCGATTACGTCAATGTTTTGAAGCTGAACAACCTGATTATAAAAATTTAAAAAGGAAGCGATTGGTATGTTATTCATGAAAGAGCATGTGACAAAGCAAGCTCGACGAGCTAAAGAGGCATCACGGCTGTTAGCGTGTGTGCCGGTTGAGGTTCGTAACGGGGCATTGCTTGCTATGGCGTGGGACTTAGAAGCTCGGCAAGACGAGATTTTAGAAGTCAACGCCAAAGAGGTCGAAACTGCACGAGAAAAGACTAAGCGTCCGAACATGATTGACCGACTTATCTTGACGCCCAAGAGGATTGCGGACATGGCGGAAGGAATTCGGCAAGTTGTCAAGCTCGACGACCCGATTGGCAAGCTTGACTTTGAAGTTGTGCGCCCGAACGGTTTAAAGATTCGCCGCGTGCGTGTACCCTTTGGCGTCGTCGGCATGGTTTACGAGGCTCGCCCGAACGTCACGGCGGACGCGATAGCCCTTTGCATTAAGTCGGGCAATGCTTGTATCTTGCGCGGCGGCTCGGAGGCGATTCGTACCAATAAAAAAATCGTCGACATCATGAAGGAGGCTGGGGAGGCTAACGGCATTCCGCCACGGTCGATTGAATTCATCAGCATTCTTGACCGTGATTCAGTCGTTGTCATGTGCAGACTTCGCAAGCTTATCAACGTGATTATCCCTCGTGGTGGCGCAGGATTAATTGCCCGCGTCGTTGAGCATAGTACCGTTCCAGTTATCGAGACTGGTACCGGCGTTTGTCACACGTTCGTTGATAAGACTGCCAATCAAGACATGGCGATTAAGGTTTGCATTAACGCTAAGACTTCGCGCCCGTCAGTGTGCAACGCTATGGAGACTTTGCTGATTCATAAGGACATTGCCGAAGAGTTCTTGCCTAAGATTGTGGCGGCTATGCCTATGGTTGAGTTGCGCGGCGATGAGGCTTGCCAACAGATTATCCCCGACATGAAAGCAGCCGTTGATGACGACTGGACGACCGAGTACAACGATTTGATTCTGTCGATTAAGATTGTTGACGACGTGGACGCCGCGATTGAGCACATCAACCAATACGGCACCGCACATTCAGACGCGATTATCACCGAGGACAAGGCCAACGCTACGAAGTTTGAACAGATGATTGATTCGTCGACTGTTTATGTTAATGCCTCGACGCGCTTCACTGATGGCTTTGAATTCGGCTTGGGCGCGGAGATTGGAATCAGTACTCAGAAAATGCATGCCCGTGGTCCAATGGGGCTTGAGGCTTTGACGACGACGAAATATCTTGTTGACGGCGACGGACAGATTAGGTAATGGGCTACCTTCGCACGCTGAGAAACTATTTGCGCACGCCTAAGGCTCGCCACGACCTTAAAGACTATGCCCGCGCACTTTGCGTGATTCTATTGACGGCACTTATAATTTTTCTTATCGGAAAGGTTATCAATTAAATGACAACTTCACTAGTCCCAAATCCCAAGTCCCTAGTCCCTACAAAAATTGGTATAATGGGTGGCACGTTCGACCCGATACACCTAGGGCATTTGGCGACGGCGGAGGCTGTGCGCGAAAGCTTTGCACTCGACGAAATTTTATTTATCCCCGCTGCCCGTCCGCCACATAAACTCGGCAAGCTTGTAACTGACGAACGGCACCGCTTAGCAATGACAACTTTGGCGACGCAATCAAATAAATTCTTCCGCGTCTCGGATATGGAACTAAGGCGCAAGGGCTTATCCTACACGCTTGACACGATGAACGAACTGCACAGGATTTTCGGACGCTCGACGGAATTATTCTTCATAATCGGCGCAGACTCATTAGCAGATTTGTTCAAGTGGCACGCCGCCCGCGAACTTGTGGAGAAGTGTCATTTCATAGCAACGACGCGGCAAGGTGTGGAGGTGAACTTTTCAGCCGTGGAAGACTTCTTCGGTGCGCTGACAAGGGAACATATTCATCGCGTGACGACACCTGGCTTAGAGATTTCTTCAACGGACATTCGCGACAAAGTAAGGCGCGGGCGTTCGATAAAGTATCTTGTGCCTGAAGTCGTCGAAGAATATATATTAAGAGAGGAGCTTTATTTATGAACAACACTGATTATCTTTATAACCAAAATGAGGTCGAAGTTTTGAAGGAAAATCTTCTCGATAACAAGAAATTGGGCTTTCGCGTTATCGAACATGGAATGATTCTTCCAAATACAAGAATGTACGATGACAAAAGCAAAAAGTGGATCGCCGGTGGTGGTATCGTCGACAGCAACGGTAAGTATGTAGAGGGAACTCATATCCACGCAAGAATGGGTGGAGCTTATACCCCCCCCCGAATCAGTTCAACATCGTTCTGAGACCGTTATTTATCTTGGCGTTTCTTGTCCTATATGGGGGCATGTCATCACCGATAACTTACGCCGCGTCTGGTTCTTAAACAGTGAAATTTTTAAAAGCGAATTCAAAGATTGTCCAGTCACATATATTAAATCGGGAAACTTCGATATCGAACACAAGGAAAACGCTGGTTTTAAACGTCTTTTGGAAATTCTGGAAGTTAAAGTTGATGAGCTTGAGTGCATTGATTGTCCGACACAATTTGATAAAATCATTTTGCCCGATGAATCGTTTTTTGATCTTTTCCCAAGAAGATTTACTAAAGAATATGTCGAGACCATTGACCGTATAAGAAATTTCGCCCTGAAGAATAGCACACCAATTTCAAACAAAAAACTCTACTTCTATCACGGTTTGCGACAAATTGGCGAAGAGCGTCTGGCTGAATATTTTAAATCGAAAGGCTATGACATTATTACTCACGAACAGAGAGCGGATATTGATGTAGAACTTAATCTCTTGATAAATTGCGAAAGCTTTGCCTCCATTTTGGGTTCAGTGTCGCACAATACTGTTTTTATGCGAAACCATACCGAAGCAATTTTTATTCCTCGAACTATTAATTGGTTCTCCGCTCATCAAGTGGCACTAAATCAAATTTGTTCTTTGAATGCAACTTTTATTGATGCTTCTCTGCCAATTTTTGCGGGTAAATTTTACTACCTAATCAGTCCTCAGCTAAAAAGATTTTTCGGCGATAAGTGGGAAGGTTACGAGGAAGAAGACTTTAAGAATTTCTTACAGTACGTTAAGAATTGTATTTACGAAGATAGAGCTTTTAGTACTAAAATAGCAGATTCCGTTGCTCCGATTCTTACAGACTTCATGGCACAGCTTAAGCGTCGCAAGGATTTAATAACGGCTTTCGATATGCCGCCGCACTGGGAAACATTCCGTTCATCTTTTTATTATCGGACGCATGTTGGTATCTTAGCTTGGGGAAAAGATTGGCTTGAAAATAATCAAATCAGCAATGACCTTGAGAAACAGTATACTTTGCAAGCGATTAAAATAAGCTACACAAAACACAAAATTTATTACTCGGTGTATTATAACGACAAAGAAGGTTGGTCGGAAACAGTCTGTAGCCCCGAAATGGCTGGTACGACTGGCACAGGCAAACCTATTTGCGGTATGAAAGTTTGGCTTGACGAGGCAGGCTCAAAGGAATTCGATATTCTTTACCGTATGCATAAGTTTGACGGCGAATGGACTGCTTGGGCGAAAAATGGCGAAGCAATTTACTCTTACGGTCAAAAGCTCAACGCGATTCAAATAAATTTGGAACCAAAATCAAACGCGACGAAGTAAGATTTAAGTCTTTAGTCGCTAACAGGAGATTATTATGACGATAGATGAGATGCGCCGCACCCTTCAACGGCGGCTAAAGAAAAATAGATTCGCGCATTCAATCGGCGTGGCGAATACTGCCGTTAAGCTTGCAAAATGTTTCGGCGTGGACGAGACTAAAGCTTATGTTGCTGGACTCCTTCACGATTGCGCACGCCAATACGAGAACGACGAATTGCCCGCGCAGGCTCTAGTACGCGGAATTAAAATCGGCGAGGTCGAACGGGCAATTCCTTTGCTCCTGCACGCTTACATTGGCGCGAAGATGATTAAAGAGATTTACGGCGTGGACGATGCACAGATTGCGCAAGCGATTTATCGTCACACAGTCGGCGCACCTGACATGACGCCGCTTGATAAGATTATTTACTTCGCGGACATGATTGAGCCTAACAGGAACTATCCCGGCGTGGAAAAGCTCCGTGCCCTTGCCGAGACCGCTGAGCTTGACGAAATCTTATTGACGGCGTTGAGTGAGTCGATAATCTTCGTCGTGCAAAAGAATTCACTGATTCACCCCGACACCGTCGCCGCCCGAAATTATTTGTTACTCAATAGATAAGGACAAGCGGAGCCATGGCTAACGAAACCAAGAACAACATAGAAAAGAAACGTAAAAGCATGAGGCGTAGGCGCAGGATAAAAGCCTTCCGCCTAGTTTTTGCGTTGGTGATTTTGTGCCTGATTGGTTCCGCGATTTTATTTGTCGGGTTTAGCGTGTATAATGCGGGCGTGCGCGTCTACAATGAGTTCGTCGAAATGTATAAGGGCTATAACGACCGCCGGACTGCTCGCGTGGGTTCAGCTGACCCGAAGTTTGAAGGCTACACGAATATTTTAATCCTCGGCGTGGACGATAGCGAACGTCAAGAGGCGGATACGATTTTAGTCTTGAGCTTCTCGAACGACACTGGAAACAGCAGGATTATTGGCATACCTCGCGACACGTGGATAGCAACCCGAAGTCATTCGGGCAGGATAGGTGAGCTTTACGGTTGGGGCGGTGCTAGTGGTCTCGTCCGTGAAGTCTCTAAGCTCTTGGGCATCTCGATTCATCAATACATAATCATTGACATGAAGACGTTCGCGGACTTGATTGACACGCTCGGTGGGCTTGATATTTACGTTGAAGAGAACATGGACTACGACGACGAGGTAGCGGGCTTATCGATTCACATTCCGCAGGGCTATCAGCACTTGTCAGGCGAGGACGTTCAAAAGTATCTGCGCTATAAGGGCGAGAAACTCGGCGACGTGGGACGCGTGCAACGTCAACAGAAGTTCATCAAGGCGTTGTATGCAAAGGTTCTTCAGCTCGACACGATACCGAAGCTACCAGCCATTGCCGACATCTTCCGCAACCGAATGGAGACTAGCGCGGAGATTTTCGATTCAGCACACTTGGCGAACGTCCTAAGGAAGATGAGCTCCGACCCGCCGACGACGTTAATGATACCTGGCTCGGAGAATGTTGACGGAGCTTGGGTGCCCAACGTCGCTGAACTTCAAGCGCGAATGAGTGAACTCTTCCCGTTGCAAGATATAATTCAGCAATCGGACGCGGGCGACGCTGACAGCGAAGCCATTGGCGATTAAAAAAATCTTTTGGAGGTATGACACTTGAAGACATTCGATTTGGCAAGGAAGATTTGTAAGGCGGCAAGTGACAAGAAGGCTAGCGAGGTCATAACGATGGACATGCGCTCGGTTATGTTCTCGACGGATTACTTTGTCATTTGCTCGGCGCAGACGGCTACTCAAGTTCGGGCGATTGCCGACAACATTGAGGAGGAGCTTGACAAGGAGGGAATTCATTTCAGTCACCGCGAAGGCTATCACGAGGGCGAGTGGATTCTTTTGGATTATGGCGACGTGGTTGCGCACATCTTCAAAGAGGAGAATCGGCAATACTACGCCTTAGAACAACTTTGGAGCGAGGCGAAGATAAAGCTTTATGAAGAATAACCTTAAACCGATGACGGTCGCCGCGCTTAAAGTCGTCCGCCTGAACGATATGGGTGCTTTCCTCGACGCCGGCACGGGCAAAACGTCCGATGATATTCTTTTGCACAAGGCACAACAGACGGCTGAAGTTTCAATCGGCGACGTGGTTAATGTCTTCCTCTATCTCGACCCGAAGAGACGCTTAACGGCGAGTATGCGAGTACCAAAGCTTCGCGAAGGACAGATTGCCCGGCTGAAGATAATCAACGTGACGGGCGACGGAGCCTTTGTCGACGTGGGAGCCGAGCGCGGAATCTTTATGCCGTTCGCCGAAATGCGCGGGCGTCCTAAGGTCGGCGAGGTCGTCTGGGCTAAACTTTATACTGATAAGTCGGGGCGGCTTGCAGTGAGCATGAAAGTTTCCGATGAGATACGCCGAGCCTCCAAGCCCGCAGTCAACGTCAAACGCGGCGACAAGGTCAAGGGTGCAGTCTTTAACATCATTGACGCGGGGGCGTTCGTCTTCAGCGAGGAAAGATATATCGTCTTCATTGCCCGTAAAGAAATGTCGCGAGCCTTGCGAGTCGGTGAAGTCGTCGAGGCGCGAGTAACTTTCCTGCGCGAGGACGGACGGCTTGACGCCTCATTGCGCGAGGTTAAGGAGACTGCCCTTGAGCGTGACGCCGAGAAAATCTTTTCCTTCATGCAGAGGAGCGGCGGTACGATGAACTTTCATGACAAGACCCCGCCGCAGGTAATTCAAGCCGTGTTCAAGCTAAGCAAGGCGGCGTTCAAGCGGGCAGTCGGACACCTTTACAGCCAGCGACGAATAGAAAAGATAGACGGCGGCTTCAAGGTCGTCGGGCAATAAAAAAAGCGTCGGGAGCGAATCCTGACGCTTAAATTTTTTGCTTACTTATCTAACCAGTCACTCATGCCCAAATGCACGACGTATTCTTTGGCGCACTCGTAATAATGCATAGCCGACGTTCTGAGGGCGACGATTTCATCATCACGGAGGGCGCGCATAATCTTTGCCGGGTTGCCGAAGACAAGCGAGTTGTTAGGGATTTTTTTATACTGCGTGATAACCGTGCCCGCACCGATAATGCAGTTGTTGCCAATTTCGGAGTAGCCCAAGATAATTGAGCCCATGCCAATCAAGCAGTCGTTGCCAATGGAGCGGCAGTGAATAATCGCGTTGTGTCCGACGGTTACGTAGTTGCCAATCTCGGTGGGAGTGTCGCCCATGACATGAACGGTGCAGTTGTCTTGAATGTTGGTGTAGTTGCCAATGCGCACGGGCTGAAAGTCTCCGCGAACCGTGACGCCAAACCAAATGCTTGACCCTGCGCCAATCACAACGTCGCCTACGACAGAGGCACTAGGAGCTACGAAGACATCTTTGGCAATCTGCGGTTGCTTGTCCTTATACGGCAGAATGACGGGTTCCATATCATCAATCCTTTCTTAAATCTCTTTCATGACCTCGAAGGCGTTTTCAATGTGGTTAATCCTCTCGACGCGTTCGCCATTTAAATAAACTTCCACAACGTCGAAGCGGCAAGCATAATCGGGAAAATCCTGCAAGAATATGCTCGCCGCCTCGATAATCTTTTTTTGCTTGCGAAAGGTGACAGCCTCGCTAGGCAAGCCGTGACGGATATTTGAGCGCGCCTTGACCTCGATAAAGACAATCACCTCGTCCGCCTTTGCTATAATGTCAATCTCCGCTGACCTGATACGAAAGTTCCTCGCGACGATTGAATAGCCTTTAGCCTCAAGGAAATTTGCCGCGCAGTCCTCTCCTAGCTTGCCTTTAGCGTTCATAGTTTGACGACGACTTCAGAGATTGGGCGGCGGTCTTCATGACGTGCGGAAGGCTTAGCAGTCTCGGCAGGATAGCCCACTGGGAAGACGGCGATTAGTTCGTAGCCTTGCATTTCGGGAAAGAGTTGTTGCAGTTTAGGCGCGTCGAACCAGCCGACCCAAGTCGTACCTAAGCCCTCGTCTTGAATGGCAAGCATTAAGTGAGTTGCGACAATCGCCGCGTCGACCTCTGCGAAGTTTTTGTTGTCGAACGGTCTATCAAATGCGCCGTCCTTTTGTGCGCCGACGACGAATGCCAATGCCGAACCGAACGTATAGGGCGTGGCTTGCTTGAGTTTGTCGAATGCTTCGGGGGATTGGATTTGCCAGATAGTGTAGCGTTGAAGGTTCTTAGCTGTGGGAGCCGCGATAGCCGCCTGCAAGAGGTGTTCGACCTTTTCCGGCTCAATGGGTTTGTCCGTCAACTTCCGGCACGAATAACGCGCCTTTGCCAATTCCAAGAAACTCATGATTAAATCTCCTCTCAAAGTTATTTAAGATAGTCGCCGCGAATGTCTTCGGTAGGCGGTGGAATGGGATAATCGCCACTGAAACACGCCGTACAAATCGGACGCCCGCCCGCCATCTCGTCAAGACATTCAAGCGGCAAGTAGCCTAATGAGTTTGCGCCGATAATCTTGCAAATCTCCTCGACGCTCCGATTGTGCGCAATGAGTTGTTCGCGATTAGGAATGTCAATGCCGAAATAGCACGGGTGACAAAACGGCGGACTCGATACGCGCACATGAACTTCAGCCGCGCCCGCCTCGCGCAACATGCTAACAATCCTTCCGCACGTGGTGCCGCGAACAATCGAATCATCAATCATGACGAGCCGCTTGCCCTTAACGACCTCACGCAGGACATTGAGCTTAACCTTAACAGACTTCATGCGGCTTGACTGTTGCGGCTTAATGAACGTGCGTCCAACGTAAGTGTTCTTCGTGAAGGCAATGCCATAAGGAATGCCCGACGCCATTGAGTAACCGACAGCCGCCATATTGCCTGATTCGGGGACGCCAACGACTAAATCCGCCTCGACGGGGTGGAACTTCGCTAGGAGCTTGCCCGCGATAATCCTCGACTGTGTGACGCTCACTCCGTCAAAGGTCGTATCGGGGCGGCAGAAATAAATATACTCGAAGACGCAACGAGCAGTCTTTTCCTTAGGCAAGGCAAGTTCCATGTTGGATTCAATCCTGCCGTTTTGGAAAATGGTAATGACTTCGCCTGGCTCCACGTCGCGAATGAATTCCGCGTCGATAGTCTCAAGCGCACACGTCTCCGAGGTTAAGATATAAGCGTTGTCAAGCTTGCCCAAGACTAGCGGGCGGAATCCCCACGGGTCACGGGCACCGATTAGTTTGCGCGGACTGGCAATGACCAATGAATACGAGCCTTGAACCTTCTTTAGGGCACGGACAGTCGCCTCTTGCACAGAACGACTTTTGACACGTTCGCGGGCAATGTGATAGGCAATGGTCTCGGTGTCGATTGTAGTTTGGAAGATAGCTCCGCCCGCCGCCAACTCTCGACGAAGCCTGGGAGCATTGACGAGATTGCCATTGTGCGCAAGCATAAGCGTGCCTTTGATGTAGGCAAGGACAAGCGGTTGAGAATTCTCCGGAATGGACGCGCCAGCCGTCGAATAGCGCACATGCCCGACGCCTAAGTTGCCGTCAAGCGCGGCGATGTTATCCGCGTTGAACACTTCATTGACACGACCCAAGCCCTTATGACAGAAAACCTTATCGCGTCTGGTAGCCGTGTCAGTCACTGCGATACCTGCGCTTTCTTGCCCGCGATGTTGCAAAGCATAAAGCCCGTAGTAAATCGTCTGAGCCACGTCGTCGCCGCCGAGGTCGTATATGCCGAACACTCCGCACGATTCTCCCGCTGAAGTTATCCCGAAATCCATTGCCAACACCTCTTTGCAAAGTTTGTTAAGTCTTAGTGCTGTGAAATCTTTTTGCACCTCAATTATATTCAAGCGGCTTGCCTTTGTCAAAAGAGGCTTAAACTACTTTCTTTCAGCGCGGAAAGAAAATAGCAAAGAAATTCGCCTCGCAGGGGCGTTGACCGGCTATGAATCATCTATGATTCAAACGCGGGGCGGCTACTGTCCTTGGTAGCCGGTCTCAAGCTACGTTCAGATTCTCAGAGTTTATAACGGCGCATGACTTGTTCTAAGGACTTCACGCCCGCCACGGCTCCGACTTCCTCTACTGAGCAACTAGCCACTGCGCAGGCAAATCGTCCGCACTCGGCAAGCGTCCAACCTTCCGACAACGCCCATAAAAAGCCCGCCGCAAAACAATCGCCCGCGCCCGTCGTGTCGAGGACTTTATCAACTCGGCAAGCAGGAACTTCAATCTGCGCGGAGTCTGTAGCGATGATACAACCTCTACTGCCGCGCTTGACGACTGCACACTTCAAGCCGCGACTTAGCAACGCCTCAATGTTCTTGTTAATGTCATCACTGCCCGTCAACGTGGCAAGCTCCGATTCGTTCGGGAAGAAGTAATCAACGCAAGACAGTAGTCCTGATAAGTCCTCCAAAGTCTCGCCGTTCTTAGGAGGTTTCATATCAGTCGCCAATGTCCGTCCACTTGCCTTGATTCGATTGAAGACTTGCGCCATTGCCGGCACGTCTAGCGAATAAGATATAAACATGCTCGCGAAGGAAACAATCTGCGCCATGCTGTCAACGTGCGGGAGAATGTCCGCCGCCTCAAATTTGCGCATGGTGCATTGTGAAGTTGTAAGGAAACGTCGCTCGCCGCTCCTGTCAACTAAAGCAATGCTGATGCCCGTCGACATGCCAGCCGCTACCTTGACGCTCTCGACGGACAAATTGTTCTCCTCGGCGTAATTGAGGACTCTACGCCCTGCCTCATCGTCGCCGACCTTGCTGACCCATTGAACCTGCTTGCCAAGCCGACTGAGTACAACCGCCTCATTGAGTGCATCGCCGCCGAAAGATATTTCTACGAAGTCCATTGGCGAAGACGTGCGCGATAAAATCTTATCGTCAACAGAACCCGCTAAGACATCAATCACGCCCGCGCCGATTATCGTAATGTCATTCATTAATCATCACCTCGCGTGCAGTTTAGCTGTCGCCGCCGAAATTTTCAAGCGGGCATTGTGACATTTATAACAGTGTGATAGAATTCAGCGTGCTATAATCGGAAAAATTTTTATGGGAGGTGAGCGGCGTTGACTGGTGAAGAATTAAGTGGCGTCCCGCTCTTTAAAGATTTGTTGCCGGACGAGATTGAGAAGTTCGTTAAGTTCACGGGGACGACAATCAAACGTTATCCACGCGGCGAAAGAGTTCTTGAAGCGTTCGCGCCCAATGCCAATATCGGAATCATTGTAAGCGGCGAGGCTCAACTTCTTGCACTCGACAGGCTCGGCAATGAAACGGTTGGGCACTCACTCGAAAGCGGCTCAATGTTCGGGACGGTCTCGGCTATCCTCGGCGAAGACTTAATCGCGACAAGCGTCCAACTCACAACCGAAGCCGTAATCATGTGGTTGCCATATCGGTCGCTATTGATTGCCGGACCAAAGCTCGGACGTATGCACGGTATCGTTATGAAGAACTTGTTGGAAACGTTCAGCCGCAAGAATGTCCTGATGATGCAAAAGGTTGAACTCCTCAGCCAAAAGACTTTGCGCGAACGAATGATTCTTTATCTGTTGCAACGTGAACGCCGCCAAGGTTCGGAACGCGTGCGCGTGCCGGGACGTGTTCAGCTTGCTAAGGAGCTTGAATGCAATCGGTCGGCCTTGACGCGGGAGATTGCACAAATGCAGGCGATTGGGCTTGTTGAGTGCGGCGAACGTTGGATGCGGCTTAACAAGGATATGATTCAGTGATTGCCTTCGACGAGGTGAGCTTGAGCTTTGGACGGCGTGTACTGTTTAGTAACGTGACATTGAATCTGCGCGGCGGAAAAGTTATCGGCGTGACTGGTGCCAATGGTGCGGGTAAGTCGACGTTCCTTAAGCTTGCTGGGAAAGTCATTCGCCCTGACGCCGGTGAAGTCCGTTTGCCTGACGGTAAGACGATTGCCGCCCTGTCGCCCGAAATGAAAGTTTACGACACGTTGACGGCGCGGGAGAATCTGTCCTTCTTTGCTAAGCTACGCGGCAAGTCCATAGACCTTTTAAAGCTCGGTGAACGCGTCGGGCTTGACCTTGAGACTTTCGGCTCCGTCCGCGCAGAAAATCTTTCCACGGGCATGAGGCAACGCTTGAAGTTCGCAATCCTCTTGAGTGTTGACGCGGACATTTGGTTGCTTGACGAACCGACTGCCAATCTTGACGACGACGGGCGCGAGAAAATCTTTCATGAGGTGTGCGGCGCGAAGGCTGATAAGATTATCCTGCTTGCCACGAACGATAAAGCGGAGGTTGCCCTGTGCGATGAGATTATCCAACTTCCTCTTTGAACAAGTCGCGGCGATACTGCGGAAGGACTTCTTAATTGGGTTGCGGAGGCGTGCTACGTTCGCGGCGATGATGATGTTCGCCTTAACTGCCGTGGCGAGCTTAAGCTTGTCAATGACGGGCGGTTTCGTCGAGCCGAAGTTCTTAGCGGCACTGCTCTGGGTCGTGATATTCTTCGCGGCGAGCGCGGGCATTGCGGGCACCTTCGACGACGAGGCGCAAGCGGGTACCCTTCCGACACTCAAACTTTACGCCCAGGCTCAAGCAATCCTCTTCGGCAAGATGTGCTACGTCTTCTTGTCGCTGACTATGCTGACGCTCTTTATCCTGCCGATATTCTTAATCCTGTTCAATGTCGCCGTTGAAAGTTTCCTTCTGCTTAGCTTAACAATCTTGCTTGGACTGATTGGAATTGCGGCGGCTGGCACGTTGACGGCGGCTATCACGACCTCGGCGACTGTTAAGGGTGGACTCTTCCCTATCCTGCTCTTCCCGATAACGTTGCCGATATTCTTGCCCGCGATAACTTTAACGGAGCTATCGTTCACGGGCGGCGCGTTCGAGACGAGTTCGCTAATCGTGATGGCGGCGTTCGATGCGATTTTAATCTTGGCAAGTTCAATCCTTTACGACTACTTGTGAGGTATCATGAATAAACTTTTAATCCTGTTGACGCTTGCGATATGCGCGGCGATAATTTTTTTTGTGCCGCCGATAAAAGGCTTGGGCGAGGTCGCGAAGATAATCTTCTTCCACGTGCCGACGGCTTGGGTATCGGTCATTGCGTTCTTTAGTAGTGCCTTCTTTGCGGCGAGGTTCTTACGGACGTTTAATTTTTCCTTCGATAAGCTAAGTGAGCGAGCAGCGCGATTGGGATTTATCTTCGTGCTGCTGTCGACGATAAGCGGGGCAATCTTCAGCAAGCTGACCTGGGGCGCGTATTGGAATTGGGATCCTCGGCAGACAACAATCTTTGTACTGATTCTGATTTACGGCGCGTATCTGACATTGCGGGCGGCAGTCTCCGATGAAAGGACGCGTGCTAAGGTCTCGGCAGTCTATTCATTGCTAAGCGTCTTGACTGTTCCTTTCCTAGTCTTCATAATCCCGCGAATGTATTTCTCGTTGCACCCGTCGCCCGTGCTGAATTCAAGCGGGCGTGTCGAAATGGATTCAATCGTTCTGGTAGTGCTGATTGCCGCAGTCGTCGACGCAACATTAATCTTTATACAGCTAATGCGGAGGGAAATATCATGAAAGCTTTAAAAGTTATCGGGCTTGCCTTGCTGATGATGTTCGTCGTGCAAGGAAGGACTTCAGCAGAGATGCCGGACATTTCAGCGGGCGAGACTTACTTTGACATTTTCAGAGGCGTCTACGTCTTGAAAGGCAATGTGCACGTGGCGGCGAACAATCACGGCTTTAAGGCGATTGTCACGGCGGACGAGGCGATTGTCAGTGTCGTCAAGCAAAAGTGTTGGGCAACAGGCAACGTCAAACTTACGCAAGACGATATAACTTTCAGCTGCGAACGCGCTTATCTGCAGTGGCAAACCAAGACTGCCGAGGTTACAGGCGAGGTTGTGTTTGAAAATAAAAAGAGTGTCGCGATAACCTCGGACACGGCGATATTTAATTGGAAGGAGAAAATCGTTGACTTCTACGGCAAAGTAAATCTCAAAGCTGATAAGAAGGTTAAGCTCGCGGACGGCGTGACCCTTGACGGCGAAGAGTATCAGCACATTAAGTATAACGTCGTCGAAGATAAAATCCTTGCGCTTGATAAGACCTTCGATGCGCCAGAGATTGTTATTCCTGAGGTTCAGTGAGTGCCTCCAGCTTCTATCGTTGGTCAAATACTAAGGACAAAAAAGGAGTCGTTCAAGTTGAGCGGCTCCAAATTTTTATGCAGGCAATCTCATGTCCTTAGCTTGTTCGCGGAGAAGAGCAATCCTCTCGTCGGTATCTGGGTGCGTCGAGAACAAATTCTTTAATGCTTTCTTCGAGTTCTCTAACGGATTGACTATGAACATGTGAGCCGTCGCAGTTCCAGCTTGCTTCATGGGCGCGGCGGTTTTTGCGTAGTATTCAATCTTCTCTAGGGCGTTGGCAAGGTACATTGGGTTGCCACAAATCTTTCCGCCAGTCTTATCAGCGTCATACTCTCGCGAACGAGACACGGCAAGTTGAATCAACATTGCGGCAATCGGGGCAACAATCACTGCGGCAAGGAAACCAATAATCCCGCCTCTGTCGTCGTCGTCGGAGCGTGTACCGAAGATTGCGCCCCATTGAACAATATCGGCAACCAACGAGATAACGCCCGCCATAGACGCCGCGATTGTCCCGATTAGAATATCCCTATGCTTGACGTGCGCAAGCTCATGACCGAGCACGCCGGAGATTTCGTTAGCGTCGAGCGTCTGCATTATGCCAGTCGTGACTGCAACCGCCGCATGGTCGGGATTCCTGCCAGTCGCGAAGGCATTTGGTACGGGCGAATCAATCACGTAGACGCGGGGCATAGGCAAATCTGCCTTCTTCGCGAGGTTGGCGACGATATTATAAAGTTGCGGAGCGTCAGCCTCTGTGACTTCGCGGGCGTCGTAACTCTTAAGCACAATCGAATCGCTGAACCAGTAGCTACCAAAGTTCATGGCAATGGCAATCCCCAGCATAATCATCGCGCCCATCGAGTCGCCGATTAGCCCGCCTATCGCAACCATCAAACCCGTTAGCATCGCCATTAGTACAAACGTCTTAAAGATATTCATAATAAGTCCTCCTTCCGCGCAGATTATAAGAGTGATTCAACTTTTCGGCAAGCCTTTAATGATACTTTAATTGACAATGCGAATCCGCACGACGTGCACTCAGGACACTTACAGGCACGCGCAATGCATTTGTGGCTGATATTATGATGACGCCCCGCCGCGATTGAAATCTTTCGTGAAGCATTGCAAAAACGCAGTCGAATAACTATAATGCCTTATAAGGGGGTGGACGACATAGAAAAAGTAAGTGCAAGAGCATTCTTGAATTCAGGCAATCTGCGCCGTGACAAAAGGCTTGCTAAGGCTCTTGATAATGCCCTCCAATGCGAGGGCAAATTTTTTAGGCAGATATATCTCGTTCGCTTAATTAATATTGATTCTACTAGTAAATGTTGAGGAGTGAATGAAATGAAAGAAATTCCCGTGCGCGAGGCGGTCGGAAGTGTATTGGTTCACGACGTAACGGAAATTGTTCGCGGCGTAGTCAAGGACGCCCGCTTTAGGAAAGGACACGTAATCACGGCGGAGGATGTACCCATACTGCTGAGGCTCGGCAAGGAAAATATTTACGTTTGGGAGGCTGACGATACTAAGCTACACGAAAACGACGCGGCGGAGGTTTTACGGACGATAACTCAAGGCGCGAACCTTTTGGCAAGTGACGTTAAGGAGGGCAAGATTGAGCTTAAGGCGACTTGCGACGGGGTGTTCTACGTGGACGAGGCTAGACTCAACGAGATTAACGCAGTAGAGGAGATTTGTATTGCCACCGTCAACAACAAGATACCCGTTCGCAAAGGCAAAAGTGTCGCTGGTATGCGCGTGATTCCTCTGGTGATTGATAAGGCTAAAATGGAACGCGTCAAGGCAATCGCTGATTCAACTCCGCTGATGAAGGTTGCCCCTTACAAGAAGTTCAAGGTCGGCTTAGTCGTCACAGGCTCGGAAGTCTTTTATAATCGCATTGAGGACACGTTCACGCCCGTCATTGAGTCGAAGCTTAAGACGTTTGGTTTGCAGGTCGATGAGCGCAGACTTTCCAACGACGATAAGGACATGACCCGCGATAAGATTCGGGAGCTGTTGGCTTTGGGCTGTGAAATGATTCTGTGCACGGGCGGCATGAGTGTTGACCCTGATGACAAGACACCGGCGGCTATAACTTCGACGGGCGCACAGGTCGTGACTTATGGCGTACCAGTCTTGCCCGGCGCAATGTTCATGCTTGCCTACAAAGGCGACGTGCCGATAATGGGCTTGCCCGGTTGCGTGATGTTCTGTTCAAAGACGGTGTTTGATTTAGTCTTGCCGCGAATCCTCACCGGCGAACGACTGACTGCACGCGACTTAAAACATTTGGGCGTAGGAGGTTTGCTCTGATGGTCGGCGTGAACTTGGAACGAGCGATTGAACTTTTGACGGCGCATGTTAATCCGATTGCCGAGACTGAAGACGTTACGTTACTTGAGGCTGTCGGACGTGTGGCGGCTACGGATTACGTTGCGACCTTCGATAACCCGCCCTTTGACCGCAGTCCCCTTGACGGCTACGCCTTGAAGTCTTCCGAGACTCCTGGCGCGTTCAAAGTCATTGGCGAGGAGTGCGCGGGCGACTTCTTCACGGGCGAGGTTAAGTCGGGCGAGACGTTGCGAATCATGACGGGCGCAGCTATGCCTAAGGGCTCTGATTGCGTGATTCGTCAAGAGGACGTTGAACTTGACGGCGAGAATATTTTTGTAAGGCAACGGCTCCGCCACCACGAGAACTATTGCTTTGCCGGCGAAGACATTAAGGCGGGCGCATTACTTATCGCGAAGGATACGACATTGACGGCGGCGCACGTGGCGATTCTTGCTAGTCAAGGCGTCGCGGAAGTCAAAGTCTATCGGCGGGCACGGATTGCGATTGCGTCGACGGGCGATGAACTCATTCAGCCTGGCACGGAACTTTCAGCGGGCAAGATTTACAACAGCAACCTCTACTTGCTGGCGGCGCGGCTTATCGAGATGAACTTCACGCCGAAGATTTTATATAACCTGCCTGACGACGCTGACACCTGCGCGGAAAGGATTTACTCATTGCAGGACGAACTTGACTTGCTGATAACGACGGGCGGAGTTTCGGTTGGCAAGAAAGACATCATGCACGACGTTGTTAAGAAGGTCGGCGAACGTATCTTTTGGCGCGTGCTGATGAAGCCTGGTGCACCCGTCATTGGTTGGACGTGTGGAAGGTTCTTAGGCGTCGCGTTGAGTGGCAATCCATTCGCGGCTTACGCAACCTTTGAACTCTTAACGCGTCCAGTCCTTGCTAAGCTTACACGCCGCGCAGATATTCTGTACAGTCGCGGGCACGGAACGTTGGCTGATGACTTCCCTAAGAAAAGTCCCGGTCGTCGATTCATTCGGGCGCAAGTCAAAGGCGATAAGATTTTCCTGCCTAGCCGTCACGAGTCGGGTGCGCTGTATTCGGCGGTCGGTTGCAATGCACTGGTCGACATAGCGGCGGGCACTGATAAACTTTCGGCGGGCGCGGAGGTTGAGACGATTCTATTATGATTGACCAATTCGGACGCAAGATTGAGTACGCGAGGATTTCCTTAACTGACCGATGCAACTTGCGCTGTCGATATTGTATGCCCGAATGCGGCGTTAAGAAGTTGCCTCACGCGGAGATTTTGACGTTGGAAGAAGTCCTGCGCGTCGCGGAAATCTTTTCACGGCTCGGCATAAGGAAAATTCGCTTAACGGGCGGCGAACCTCTGCTTAGACGGAACTTATCGTCACTGATTCGACGGCTTAAAGAACTTCCGAACGTTGAACAAGTCACGCTGACAACTAACGGCGTCTTGCTGAAGGCTCTGGCACGTGAACTAATCGCGGCGGGGCTTGACGGCATCAACCTAAGCTTGGACACTCTCGACGCGGCGACCTTTGCGAACCTGACACGGCGTAAAGCATTCGACAAGGTGCGGGAAGGACTTCAAGCACTGCTCGACGAACGATTTAATCTCAAGCTCAACTGCGTCCCATTGCGCGGCATTAACGACGGAGAACTTTTGCGGCTGGCGACGTTGGCTAAGGTCAATCCGATTAAGCTACGGTTTATTGAACTCATGCCGATAGGTTGCGCGTGGCAGTCGGGCTTGCGTGGCATATCGACGGCTGAGCTGTTCAAGACGTTGGAAGATAATTTCGGTAAGCTCGTGCCTGTTCGCGAAAGGAATTCTCTGCAAGGTCCCGCGCAGTACTTTAAGCTAAAAGGTTTCGTCGGGCAGATTGGATTCATTGACGCATTGGAGCATAAGTTCTGCGCAAGTTGCAATCGGATTCGGCTGACGGCGGAAGGATTCCTAAAGACGTGCTTGAGCTTCGACACGGGGCTTGATGTGAAAAAACTTTTGCGGGCGGGTGTCGATGATGAGGAACTTACAAAGACAATCCGTGAGACGATTTATCGTAAGCCGCGTGAACATTCCTTTAAAGGTGCGGCTCAGCTTCGAGACTCGCGGCAGATGTATCAGGTTGGAGGTTAAGTTATGGGCAAGGTCAAGGCGATTTGCATTAGTGAACGACGCGGTACGCAGAAAACTTTTGTGGAGTCGGCGACGTTCGTGACTGAGTTTGGGATTGATGGCGATGCTCATGCGGGCGATTGGCATAGGCAGGTTAGCTTTCTTGGTCAAGAGGTGATTGACGACTTCAAGGCTCGTGGTGCTAAGGTGGAGGCGGGAGCCTTTGGAGAAAACATTATCGCGGAGGGTTTCACGTTTAAGGAGTTGCCGATTGGTACGCGTCTTCGTAGCGGCGAGGTCTTCTTCGAGATAACGCAGATTGGCAAGGAGTGCCACGCCCATTGCGCGATTTATCAGCAGGTCGGCGATTGCATTATGCCCCGCGAAGGTGTCTTTGCACGCGTCCTGCACGGCGGGAGGATTGCCGTTGGCGATGACTTGGAGCTTGCCGAGAGTATCCCACTTGACGCGGCGATTGTCACGGTCAGCGACAGAGGCTTTCACGGCTTGCGAGACGAAGATACTAGCGGCGACAAGTGCGAGGCGTTGTTGACGGCGGCGGGCTACAAGATTCATTCGCGAGCAATCGTTCCGGACGTTAAGAAACTTATCGTCGACAAGCTGATTGAGTTGACGGACGCGGGCATTGGCTTGATTTTGACGACGGGCGGCACGGGCTTTGCAGTTCGCGACATCACACCCGAAGCGACGTTGGAAGTTTGCACACGCCTTGCGCCAGGTATCCCCGAAGCTATGCGCGCTTTGTCATTAAAAGTCACGGGGCGTGCAATGTTAAGCCGAGCGGTCGCGGGCATTCGCAAGCGGTCTTTGATTGTGAACTTGCCCGGCAGTCCAAAAGCTGTCGACGAGTGCTTAAGCTTTGTCCTTCCGCAACTCAAGCACGGGATAGAAATTCTTCGCGGCGAGGTCGGCACATGTGCGGGATAACCTTGCTGATAATCGCGGGCGGGAAAAGTTCGCGGCTAGGATATGATAAACGTTTCGTCGAGGTCGGCGGAGTCGGCTTGCTTGAAAACATTTTGAGTAAAGCGGCAAGCTACGACTTCGCCGAAATTTTTTTGTGCGTTGAAGAAGATTTGCCCGCGTTGAAGTCCTTAGCAGAGAAATTCAACGCAAAACTATTAATCGACGCCGTTAAGGATTCGGGGCCAATGTCGGGACTTGCGAACGGCTTAGCACGAATCAAAACTGATTGGGCGTTAGCAGTCTCGTCCGATATGCCGTTCTTCGACTTCGACGCCGTGCGCCCGCTCATGAAAAACTTTTCCTCCGCTCAAGCAGTCATTCCCGTGGTCAGCGGTCGGCGGCAGATGTTAGCGGCGTTCTATCGTCGGGAGCTTGCCGAGGTCTTTTCGCGGGAGCTTGCAAGCGGTCAACGTAAACTCTTCGCGGCAATAAAAAAAGTCCCGCACGAACTTGCAGAACTCCACACGGACGAGGCAACCTTTTTCAACGTGAACACGCCCGCCGATTTACGCTTGGCACGCGGCAGGTCAAGTAATCTCTCGCGGACGACGCCGATAATCTCAATCGTGGCTCCGACTTCGGGCACGGGCAAGACGACTTTTATCGAACGGCTCATCAAAGTTTTCTCCGCGCAAGGGACACGGGTCGGCGTGATTAAGAGTGATTCGCACGGCTTCAATCTCGACGTGGAAGGCAAGGACAGTCATCGCTTTCAAGCGGCGGGTGCTAGGAGCGTGGCTGTTATCTCGCCGCAAGGTTGGTTCATGATTCAACACACTGACGAGCGTGAAAACTTTTTTGCCCTCGCCGAGAAGATGTCAGGCGTTGACTTAATCTTAACGGAGAGTCGCACGCATGGCACTTGCCCGGCGATTTCTCTTTGGCGCGGACGAGGTACGATCATTGCTGATGAAACTGTTGCCGCAATCTTCACGACTGAACTCGCCGCCGTTCCCGATGATATTTATCACTTCGACCTTAACGACTTCGATGCCGCAGAAAAGATTTGCCGATTCCTTGCAGGTCATTCGCGGCTATAAATCTTGAGTCCAAAGTGAAAGCTCGATAATCCAAATCCCTCGTCATGTCTGGCGTGGGAAAATTTTTTATGCGTCATGTAAAAATCATTTTGCCTTTGTATAATGCACAAAATCGGACAACGTTGAAGATACAAAAGACTTTAACAGAGGAGGGATAGTTTGAACGAGGAACTGAATCATTTTGACGCGACGGGCAATGCTATCATGGTTGACGTAAGCCAGAAGGCTTTGACGGAACGTGTTGCTGTCGCGAGTGGGAAAATCTTTGTTAGCGAGGAAGTTTATCACGCGATAGAGTCGGGCACAGTCAAGAAAGGTGATGTGCTTGGCGTGGCGAGAATCGCGGGAATTATGGCGGCGAAAAGAACTTCAGCAATTATTCCTTTATGTCATCCCCTGCCGCTCAATCATTGCAGTTTGAACTTTGAGATGTTGTCCGATGAAGGTGCCGTTAAAGCCGTGGCTAAAGTCAAGACGATGTGGACTACGGGCGTTGAAATGGAAGCACTGCACGCCGTGAGCGTCGCGCTGTTGACGATTTACGACATGTGCAAGGCTATCGATAAACGCATGACGCTCGGAGAAATTCATCTTGAACAGAAAAGCGGCGGTAAGAGCGGCGAATTTATTTTCTAATTGACAAATGGACTAATGACTATATAATATTAGCTGAAAGTTACATGATAAGTCATAGAAAATAAAAGGTTATTGATGTAGATGAGAGGCTTAGTCATGTTACAGAAAATAATAAGCAAATTAAACGACCTGCGACCAAAACAGTTGATGATTTTGGCGGGAATTGCGGCGATGTTAATGTTCGTTGCGATTTACGCTGGGTTTAACATGATAGCGGGAAAAGAAGTTGTCGTTAATCCTGTTGAACCTCCGCCGCCGCAAGAAGAAAAGGTCATTGAGACAAAGGCAGTTGTCGTCGCTAAGGTAAATATTCCGGCGCGGACGAGGATTCAAGAGAGTATGCTCCAGATAAAGGAACTGCCCGTTGAAATGTTGCCCGAAGGTGTGATAACTAGCTTTAACGACGTTAAGGACGTTCAGGTTAAGGTTTCGATTTTCGCGGGCGACGTGCTTACTGTTCAAAAGGTCTTCGCCGATAAGTCGGAGGAAGGCTTTGTTGGAGCAATCCCTGCTGATTGTCGCGCTGTATCGATAAACGTAAACGAGATAACAAGCGTGGCAGGTTTTGCCAAGCCTGGAGATAAGGTTGACTTGCTCCTTGTCGAAAAAAGCAGTTACAGTGTGACGACCAATGTTCTTTTGCAGAACGTCCCCTTGCTTAGTGTCAATCAGGATATGAGCGGTGCTAATATCGTCGATGAAACTGGCGGAACAACTTCTGCTATTCACAACCCGACAATCGCGACTTTTGCACTGCCGCCCGAAGACGTTTTGAAATTAATCTCTGCGTCGAAGCTCGGCGAAATCTATATGATGTTGCGTCCGGCAAATCCGAGAGCTACCTATGTTGCGGAAATGGAATATACGCTTGATTCTATTAATAAGCCGCAACCTGCTCCCGAACCGACGCCAGTTATCCCTTCAACCCCATTACCAGACGTGCCTTTACCGCAAATCCCTGCAGTGCCTGTTGCCCCGAAGTTTGATATTATCCAAGGCGACGAATTAACGCAAAGTTCAGCGGAAACTGCACAAGTGCAAAGCTTTGCGGCGAACTCATCAAATTCAGCACTTCCGGCGATTCCGTCCCGCAGTGCCAATCCCGAATTTGCCGCTCCGCCCGTTCCAAGTACCCCCGTATCAGGTTCTCCTATCATGAACCAAATCGGAAATTAATCAAAGTATAGGGACTGTTAATCATGTACTATTCAGCCTTAAGAAAATGTTGTTTATTGGCGACGGTGCCTATCTGTTTATCAGTAAGCGTCGCTCATGCCGCCGAAATGGAAACGCTCAGCATAAAGAAGCAGACCTCGCACTATATGGACATGGGTAAGCAAATCCAGCGTGTGGCGGTTGGCAACAAGGACATTGCCTCGGTTATTCAGTTGCCCGGCTCGGCGAGTGAATTCTTAATCGTCACCAAGGCAAATGCCGGTTCAACGGCTCTGTTCGTTTGGACGATTGACGGCGTGCGGCATGAATATTTAATCGTCGTGTCACCTGAAGACCCCGGACAAGCCATGATGATTGAAAAGGCAATCGGGCTACCTGATGTTCATGTTAAGATGGTCGGCGAAAGAATTTTGCTAACGGGCACGGTCGAGAATCAATACGAGAAGAATTACGCTCTGCAGACGGCGCGGCTTTTCATAAACGGTAGCACGGACAGTAGCCTTCTTGTCGGCAGTGGTTTCGACATGGAACTTGACATACAAAGTGCCACCTCTGGGGGCGGTGGCAGTGGCGAAGTGAGTGAGTCTGAAGCTAAAGGTACGATTATTGACCTTTTGCAAATTCTTCACCCAACACAAATCCGCCTTGAAGCGCAGATTATCGAGATTAACTCCGACGACGCAAAAAGTTTAGGAATTCGATATGGCGAAGACCCCGCCAACTCTCCAGGCATTTTCACTTTCGGCGAAGCACACGACCGAACTGTTACGGAAGAAAGTTATACATACATTGATGATGAAGGTCAGACACAAGTCGCTACTTATTCATACGGGTCACATGTTAGACCTTTCCATAACAATCCGATGAAATGGATAAGTCAGCGATTCGGGGCGATTAACGCACAAATTAATCTATTAGTTACTAATGGCAAGGCAAAAATCCTTTCACGCCCAAGCGTTACGACACTTAGTGGCGAACAGGCTACAATTCAAATCGGCGGTAGAATTCCCTATGAAATTTCCACGATGAGTACAGCTGGTCTGCAAATAATTGATTATGGTATTATTCTCCAGTTCAAACCAGTTGTCGACGCACAAAAGAGAATAAATTCGGCGATTCATGCTGAGGTTAGCAACATAGGTGGACAGACTTCTGACGGACGCCTTACCATACTGACACGTAGTGCGAATTCCGTTATAAGTTTAAGTTCAGGTTCGCCAATCGTTATCGGTGGACTTATGGACTCTTCCGAAAGCAAAACCGTTTCAAAGATTCCGCTCCTCGGCGATATTCCGATTATTGGCGAATTCTTTAAGCATACGTCTAAATCCAGAGACAAACGCGAACTTATAATCGTCGTGACGCCTTACCTTGTCGAATCAGAAGACCTTTCGCAGTCGCCAATGTCCGAACCTATGCGCCAATGGTACGAGCAAGATAAAGTTCAACGCGAGGCATTGGAACCGCATGACTTCAAAGAGCCAGAAGAGAATATTTTAGAGATTAAGGAGCCAGAGCCTGAAAGGATTCTGCCGCCACCCAACTACCCGACAAACGACAAGACTACCGACAGACCGTTTAATAAATAATAGGAGGTGAGCTTTCATGGCTGTTGCAACTGATAATATAATGGAAAGAAGTAGTGTTATTATCAGCGTGTTCAGCACGACGCCCGGCATAGGCAAAACTATCGTTGCAATTAACTTGGCGACGGGGCTAGCTCATGAAGGCTACAAGGTTTGCCTGTGCGATTTGGATTTGCAGTTCGGCGACGTGTTAAACTATCTCAAGCTCACTAGCACAAACACAGTAGCGGCGGCTCAACGCGCCTACCTTGACCACCCCGATAAATTCAACATAAAAGATTTTCTTATTGATTATAGCCATAGCGATGTAACCTTCTCGATACTACCTGCGCCGCTTTATGTCTTCGACGCCTATCTAACCGATGTTCAAGTTGTCACGACCTTTATCAATAAGCTTAACTACTTTGATTATGTTATTCTCGACCTCAACTCAATGTTTAGTGCGTTGAATTTGGCGATGCTTGACCTCAGCACGGTTATAAACTATGTCGGCGTTATCGACTTCTTGCCCGCGTTGAAAAATTACAAGGTCGGCTATGATACGCTGATTCGCTTTGAATACGAGGAAAGCAAAATCCGTCTCGTCGAGAACCGCGCCGATTCACAAAAGCTTATCGAAAGCCGCGACGTTGAAAGACTCTTGGGCGAGTCGTTCTATCACAGATTGCCCAACGATTATCCTTCCGTCAATAAGTCCATTAACACGGGGCAACCTTTGATGTTCGCCGCGCCCGATTCAAAGCTGACGAAAAGTTTTGATGACCTCGTCGGGCTTTATACCAATCGCCCAAAGTCCATGCTTCAGCCTGAAGAAAATACTACCAGTAGCGGCGGCGGATTCCTTAGTAAAGTCAAAGGTTGGTTCGGATTCTGAAGGAGGGTTAGGTTTTGGCTTATCGAGTGATTGTAATTGAAGACGACCCTAACATGCTTGAGGACATGGTTACCGTTCTTAGACGTTCGCCCGATTTCGATGTTGCGGCGACTTATAAGCAAGCACACGCCGCGATTAATCCTGCGGCTATGTTTCAGCCTAACTTATTCTTTATGAACGTCGACAACGAAGAAATGCTTAACATGATTCCCGACTTCGTTGCCAGATTTCCTAAGGCTTATATCTTAGGCACGATGAGTCAATGGGAACCTCTTACCGCGCAAAAGGTTATGGAAGGCGGCGCAACAGGTTGTATCTTGAAACCGTTCTCTGCTAAGGACATTCTCGAACATCTTCAGCTTTACTCGGCTCGTGGCAAGCATAAGCCTGCCAAACTGATTTCTTTCTTCAGCCCAAAGGGTCGTGCTGGTCGAACAACCTTAGCCGCAATGCTTGCCTTCCTCATTGCAGAAAAGACTGGTGAACGCGTCGCGTTGATTGATGCTGATTTGCAATTCGGAGACCTGCCGATATTCTTTGACCTAGAGCCTAAACGTACAGTAGTCGACGCCACGCAAGATATTAAGCTGTTGACGCCAGTGACGCTCGCCCCTTACTTCTATCCGGTTAAAAAAGGCGTCTCGCTCCTTAGCAGTCCCGACCGTCCGGAATACGCCGAACTCGTCGCGCCTGATAGCTTAACCGAAGTCGTCATGATGGCGGAGAATATCTTCCGTTATGTGCTGGTTGACTTGCCGGCGGGCTTTAATCCTCTGTCGCTTAACGTCTGCCGTATCTCAACCTTTGTATTGGTAACGACGATGATTAACAGCGGCTTCGAGATTAAACACGCTAAAAAGGCAATGGACATGTTCGCGCAACAAGATGACGGCAAGCGTAAAGTTCATGCAGTCTTCACTCGTGTTAATCCCTTCACCGAAGAGAACCGCCAGAAGATTTCGGAGCAACTCGGCTACAATGTCGATGATATGATTCCCAATGAATACAAGATGATTTCCGTCGCCAATAGCGGTCGCCTTGCTCAGGGCTTGCCCAAAGATAGTCTCTTAGTTCAGACGATTAGCGGCATGGCTGACAAAATCATTGCCGCGAAGGAGTAAGCCTATGATTTTACTCTTGTCGTTAATTGGAGCAGTGGCAACGTTTCTGTTTATATTATTCTTGTTCCTCTTTATTAAGCAGAAAAGCAAAATAGACATCTTCCACCGACTGCGCAGACACTATGACGCCGACACAGATAAATTGCATGGCGAAGACTTAGACCTTGTTCAGCGCATTTCCAAGTTCATTAAGCGATTGGCTAAGCCTATTTCCGAGTGGAAGATTGCAAAAACGTTGGACTTTCGCCTAAAGCAAGCGGGCATTCCCCTATTCGGCGCGGAGTTCATTGTCCTTTCGATATTATGCTCGTTCTTAGGCGGCAGTGCTACGTTCGTTATCACGCTGAATTTCTCGGTTGCGATAATCTTTGCTATAGCAATACCGCTGGGCTTATGGATGTGGAGTTCAATCGCGATAAACAAGCGGCGCAATTCTTTTACTGAACAGCTCGGCGATTGCCTGACGACGGTCGCAAATGCTTTGCGGGCAGGTTACAGCTTTCAACAGGCAATGGACGTTGTGGCTCGCGAAATGGAACCGCCTATGAGCACGGAGTTTGAACGCGTCGCGACTGATATTGCAATGGGCGTGACATTGGAAGACGCACTGGAGCAAATGAATCAACGCGTTGCTAGCCCGGACTTTGACTTAGTTGTAACGGCGGTTTTGATTCAGCGTGAAGTCGGCGGTAACCTCGCGCAAATCCTAGACACCATAAGCGATACCATCAACGAACGAATCCGCATGAAACGTGAGATTAAAGCTCTGACGGCTCAAGGCAGGTTCTCAGCGTGGGTGCTAATCCTGCTACCATTCATCGTCGCGATATTCTGCTACTTCTTCAACCACGACCAAACGATGATGCTGTTTACGGAAGAATCAGGGCGCATTGCTCTTGCCGTAGCTCTCATCATGGAACTTATCGGCTTTGTCGTCATTCAGCGCATTGTTGATATAGAAGTCTAAAAATTTCATGAAAACACTTGAATTTATCAAATGAAGGTTTTATAATACTGTTGCTTAAGCTTTGAAGTGATTAGCTGTGACAGGGCGAATCGTCAAGGATAGATTGATTAACTCAAAGGAATAAGTTTAAGTCAGGAGGAGATAACTAATGATTCAGTACATCGAAAAGTTGGTCAAGAAACTCAAGAAGTCCGAGAAAGGACAGGGCATGGTCGAGTACGCACTCATCATCGCTTTCGTCGCGGCTATTGCTATCGTCGCCCTCAATAATGGTCTTGGTCAAGCTGTTAAAGACGCATTCACGGGCGCAAGCAATCTGGTAACTTCAGCAAGTGCAGAGGCTAGTGCTTATACTACCAAAAACACCGGCGGCGGCCAACAATAAGACGAATCCTAATAATTTTGCTGACGATGAGGACAGACCAAAACTAAATAAGAAACGATTGGCTTAACAAACATTATGAGCTTCCGAAAAGATTTTTTTGGAGGCTCTTTTTTCAGAGAGGCGGGGCGGTGTTTATGAGAAAGCAACGAGGTCAATCGGCGGTGGAATTCGCGCTTATGGCACCGCTGGTTTTATTTATGGTTCTCGCGGCAATCTACGGAGGAGCCATGTTCATTCAGTTTATGAACTACAACAATGAGGCTCGTAGGATAGCTAGGGATATTGCCGTAGCACCTGAGTCAGAAAGAAAAACGCTCATGTTGAAGTACAACAGCAACGGAAATTATTTTAACTTTGATGGAGAAACTCTCTTAGGTATGTACGCAGTGAAACTGACAACTGAGCTTTTGATGAACGTGGAAAAAAAAGACGAGGCTGGAAACACGATTGAAGAAAATGGAAAACCGGTTACAGAGCTCAAACCTATTACGAATGAGAGCGATTACTCTAATGCGGAAGAAGTGCACGTGAGATTTGACTTTGACCTCAACGGAAGACAGTTCCCCTTTGGTTTTCCGCCAGAACATTTCGCGGCGTCCTATCACATGCAACTTGAAGATAATTAACGAGGGGAGGTGAAACTTTATGGCAAGGTCTCTGTCGTTATTGGAAAGGCTAGGCGGCAAAAAAGAAGAGAAGCCTCAGCCGATGCCCGAACGCCAGCGTTTATCCAAACCCGAAGCCGCAGTAAAGCATACGCCGACTCATCAAGAAAGCTACACGGAAAAGCAAATTCAGCAGGAACGCGAAGCGGCAGTTGAGGCGTCGGCATTTGCGGGCAGACGTGCGACGACTTCTAAAAGCGACGTAATGCAGGAACTCAAGCTTGCAGTTCACCGGCGCATAGTCGACGAAATGACGCCTGAAGAGCAAAACGTCCTTGTGCGCGGCGAAGAGGCTCGCGACCAGATAAAAAATATCATCTCGGTTTATAGCAATCGTGAGCTTGCGGAGGGTGCTTACACCTTATCACGCGGCGAAAGGATTCAGCTCGTCGACGACATAAGCAACGAATTACTCGGACTGGGACCGCTTGAACCGCTCCTGCAGAACGACAGCATAACAGAAATCATGGTCAACGGACCGCGGCAGATTTTCATTGAGCAGAAGGGCAAGCTTAAACTTACGGACGTTCACTTCTACGACAACGCACACTTAATGAACATCATTGAACGTATCTTGACTCCGCTAGGACGTCGCGTCGACGAGTCAAGCCCGCTGGTTGATGCCCGTCTTGCTGATGGCTCCCGTGTCAATATCATTATCCCGCCACTGTCATTGGTCGGACCGACTGTCACAATCCGTAAGTTTTCTAAGAAGGCACTGTCGATTCAAGACCTAGTAAACTTCGGCACGCTAAGCGAGGATATGGGCATGTTCCTTGATGCTTGCGTTAAGGCGCGGCTGAATATCCTGGTAAGTGGCGGCACGGGTTCTGGCAAGACGACAACGCTTAACGTCTTATCGTCGTTTATTCCGGAGACTGATAGGATAGTTACTATCGAGGACGCGGCGGAGCTTAGACTTCAGCAAACACACGTTGTGACTTTGGAAAGTCGACCGGCTAACTTGGAAGGGCATGGCGCGATAACAATCCGCGACCTCGTGAAAAATGCGTTGCGTATGCGTCCAGATAGAATTATCGTCGGTGAGGTTCGTGCTGGCGAGGCACTAGACATGTTGCAGGCAATGAATACTGGTCATGACGGCTCCTTGACGACGGCTCATGCCAATACACCCCGCGACGTTCTAAGCCGCCTTGAAACGATGGTTTTAATGGCGGGTATGGAATTGCCCGTTCGCGCAGTTCGCACACAGGTTTCCTCGGCAATCGATTTGATTCTGCAGCAGTCCAGAATTCGTGACGGCTCAAGGAAGATAACCTATATCACGGAAGTACAAGGCATGGAAGGCGACACGATTATTTTGCAAGACCTGTTCCGCTACGTGCAGGATTACATCGACGAGAAAGGCAAATCCGTCGGGCACTATGAGAGTATGGGGCTTATGCCGAACTTTATGGACAAGTTCCAAATGAACGGTATCGACTTGCCGCCGGCGTTCTTCCAAAGCGGGCGGAGGTGACGTTAATGGCATTGTTCTTCATTGCGCTAAGTATCTCAATACTGTTCGCATTTATCCTCAGCCTCGCTATCGTTTACTTCAAGCAAAATCCCGAAGCACAACTGCGCAAGCGTCTGAACGATATGATTGAACAGGCAGAGGCTGAACGCGCTAGACATCCAAAGAAACGGAAGAATCTTAAGCCAACAGTCGTTGAGCCAGCCCCAAATGCCGCAATACAAGCAATCACACCACAAGACAACAAAAGCTTTCGTGCCCGCGTGATTCAACCGTTTATCAATTCTTTGAACGAACGCCTTCAGAAGCTCGCGCCCAAGGAGATTAAAGCTCAGCTTGAAGATAAAATCTTCCGCGCAGGCAAGACCGGCGTTTGGAGTGTTCAGCGGCTAGTGACTATTTGGGTTTTGTCGATTATCGGGTGCACATTTCTTGCCTTACTCATGCTTCGGGGCGTGATGATTCATCCGGTTCAGCAGTTGTTTATTATTGTTTTGGCAATGTTCGCAGGGGCGGTGATTCCATTTGCCGTGCTGAACTCAACGATTAGAAAACGTAAGAAAGGTATTCGCAAGCAACTGCCTGAATTCCTCGATATACTGTGCGTGAGTGTTCAAGCAGGGCTTTCATTCGATGGCGCAATCGGCAAGATGACTAGACGCATGAGAGGTCCGCTTATCGATGAATTTATTCGCATGCAAAACGACGTTGCTCTTGGCATGACGCACCAATATGCATTGACGAATCTGGCGCGGCGGTGTGACTTAGAAGAAATTTATTTATTCACAACGTCAGTAATTCAAGCGGAGAAGTTAGGCACGAGTATGACGCGGACACTTAAACAACAGGCGGACAATATGCGCGACCGTCATCGCCAGTGGGTAAAATCCATGGCGTTGAAGGCTCCTGTCAAAATAATTTTCCCAATGGTTTTGTTTATCTTCCCGTCAATCTTCGTAGTACTCCTCTTCCCTGCAATGATTTCACTTATAAGAGCTTTCAGCGGTTAAAAGTATCAAGCTAAAAAAATAAATTCCCCGTCAATAGCTATAGCCTTCGTCCTATATGAAAAGTTATCCTTTATGAAACCTTTGTCGGGTGAGTCGGATTGAAATTATGGAAATTAGTAAAGGAATTCGAGCGAAACTCTTCGCTTTGTTTATCGTTATGGGGGCAGTTCCATTTATCATTCTTGTCGGCATGAGTGCACGCAATACCCTCGACGATTTGGAAGAATATGCTAAGCAAAATGGTTGGCTAAAGAACACAATAATATCCGAGCACATATCCGAGCTAATCGAAAAAAATCAAGTGGTTTTGCAATCTCTCGCTTTATCTTCCGAGGTGGTGCAATATCTTCAAGAGCCAACCCCGCAACGTCGCCAAGTTGTTGAAAGGATTTTGAACGACACCAACAAGATTTTTGGTGATTCAAACAACATGGCAATAACTGGAGATAATGCTTGGCAACTCATTCGTACTGACGGTAAGACACTTGTGAACTTGAATAAGCGTCAACATTTTAAAGAGGCTATGAAGGGTAGGACTTATGTTTCCGATATTATCTCAAGTATGTCTACAGGTAATATGATTATTGTCGTGGAAGCCCCCGTGCTCAATGCTGAGGGTAGCCCTATTGGCATGGTGCAAAGAAATTTTGATTTGACCGTTCTGGAAAAATTTATCAACGCCCTCGATGAAGAAGACAGCTATATTATCCTTATGGACAGACGAGGACAAGTTATTGCAAACACTGCTGAAGCCGAAGAGATAAACTCCGAATACAACAACGATAATCATTACAAATTTATCTTGGACAAGGTTTATAATAGTTCAGGTTCCACAATTCTGCCCGTGAACGGAGAAAAGTCACTTATTGCTTATTCTCGCAATGTCAATACAGGTTGGATGATTGTCACGATTCGTCCTTATCATCACATCATGGATACGGTTTACGACAAAGCAATAAAGGCAATTATCCTTGGGCTAGTTATGCTATTTGGAGGTACGACTTTCGCTTATTGGTTGGCAATACGCTTTACTAAACCTATTATCGAGATGACAACCGTCGTTGATGAAATCGTAAGCGGCAAAGCTGACGTTGAAAAAATCGAAATCTCTTCCAATGACGAACTAGGACAAATGGCTAAGGCGTTTAATAAAATGAAATCTGACCGCGATGCCTTCCAACTTGAATCGGAACTGGACAAACTCACGGAGCTTTTCAATAAGAAGACTATGGAAAACCTTTGCAAGATAAAGCTAAAGACTTTCAACGAGAATGAGGCGGCGAATATCTTTCTTGCCTTTTACATAATCGACTTGGATCATTTCAAAGAAGTCAATGACCTTTTGGGGCATCAATTCGGCGATAAGGTCTTAGTCGAGTTTGCAAAGGGCTTGAAGAAAATTTTCCGCCCGAACGATTGCATAGGGCGTTTCGGCGGCGATGAGTTTGTCGTTATCGTTGATAGCTTGCCGAACATGGAAGTTGTTGTTCGTAAGGCTGAACAGATTAAGCAAATCGCATTCAATCTGGCGTTGGAGGGAAAGTCGCGCTTCGTCACGGCGAGTATCGGCATTGCGATTGCTCCGCACAGTGGTCGCGATTATGACACGCTGTTTGCGGCGGCGGATAAGGCAGTTTATTACGTTAAAAATCACGGCAAGAACGGTTACTATTGCGAGCTGTTCGCCGCAGAGGATGACGACGATAAGAAAAATTAAAGCCTGCGCGGAGCAGGCTTTTTTTATTGAAAACTTTATGACGCTCATTTGTCAATCGGCTTAGAAGACAAACTCTACCAAGGCGAACGATAACGCACCGATTGCCGCCGTGATTGGGATTGTCATGCCCCAAGTCTTTACCATTTGTTGAGCAGTGCCCCAACGAACAGCGTTTATCCTCTTGGCAGTGCCCACGCCCATTATCGAACCGCTGACAACGTGTGTGGTCGATACTGGCAAATGCAAAAGCGTCGCGCTGAAAACTACAAGTGACGAGTTCAAATCCGCCGCAAAGCCGCTCGGTGGTTCCAGCTTAAAAATCTTGCCGCCGACGGTTTTTATTATGCGCCAACCGCCAGTAGCAGTGCCGATTGCCATTGCCGAGGCACACAGGACTTTGACATAAGTCGGGACTTCAAATTCAGCGATAAAGCCGCCACTTAATAGCGCGAGCGTGATAATGCCCATTGACTTTTGCGCGTCGTTAGAGCCATTTGAAAAAGCAATCATCGCCGCCGAGACGATTTGCAATCTGCGGAACCTGTCGTTGAGTACATGAGGATTTGATTTGTCGAAGAGCCGGAAGATTATATTCATGATGATAATTCCCGTCAAAAGCGCGATTGCCGGCGAGAGTATCAAGCCGATGATAATTTTGCCGACGCCGTATAAGTTCAAGCCACTCATGCCGACCGAGATTAACACCGCGCCGATAAGCCCGCCAATCAAAGCGTGCGACGAACTAGACGGAATGCCAAAGTACCACGTCAGCAAGTTCCAGGTTATCGCCCCGATTAACGCCGCGATTATCGTCTTCTCGTCGATTAGGCTTGCAGAACTTACAATATCACCGCCGATAGTTTTTGCCACGCCCGTTGAGACCATTGCGCCGACAAAATTAAAGCCCGCCGCCAACATTATCGCATGACTCGGATAAAGGGCGCGGGTGCTAACCGATGTTGCTATGGCGTTCGCCGTGTCATGAAAGCCGTTGATAAAATCAAAGACCAACGCCAAGATTATCACTATGAA
Organism: Selenomonadaceae bacterium; assembly: GCA_017534385.1. GTDB lineage: Bacteria > Bacillota > Negativicutes > Selenomonadales > Selenomonadaceae > Quinella. The sequence continues at coordinate 9,395 of JAFWCT010000051.1, read as the reverse complement.
GATTAGATACTGAAGCTCAACCACAAGTCTCAGCTCCTTATGAATTTTTTAAGACGGCTTGAAGAGTCTCAATCGTCTTTGCCAAGTCGATTGGCTTAGGAATATGTTCAATCATGCCCGCCTCACGTGTCCGCTTAATGTCCTCTGGCATGGCGTTAGCAGTCATTGCGATTATCGGGACGGAGTTGCCGGACTTTTTTATTGCCGCCGCTGCCTCATAGCCGTTCATCACGGGCATTTGAATATCCATTAAGATTACGTCGTAGGGATTCTTCGCCGCCATGTCGACTGCCTCGCGTCCGTCAGCCGCCGTATCAATCTCGAAGCCGAACTGCTCCAACATCATCAGCACGATTTCTCGATTGACTTCAATGTCGTCTACTAGCAGAATTCTTTTGCCGGTGAAGTCGTCATCAGTCGTAGGCTCCTCAACCTGCGCGGGCGTCTCAATTATAGCAGGATTATCGACAATATCAAATGCCACGCGGACGATAAATTCGGTGCCCTTATCCTTTTGCGTGAGGACATCAATCGTGCCGCCCATCAAGTCGACAATACTTTTAGTTATCGCCGTGCCAAGTCCTGTACCTTGAATGCCGCTTACAGTCGAAGTCCTTTCCCGCTCGAAGGCTTGGAAGATTTTCTTAGCGAACTCCTCCGACATGCCAATGCCCGTGTCCTTAACGTGCAACTCGTATTGTCCGTCATCAAGCTCCGCCAAAGTCACGGAGACGCTTTGACCGCTCGGCGTGAACTTGTAAGCATTGCCGACAAGATTTAGCAAGACGCGGTTCCAACGATTCTTATCGCACATGACATATCGATTGCGAACCTCTTCCCCGTCAACAGAAAACTTTATGCCTTTAGCCTCCATTTGCGTTTGAAACATCGTCCGGAGGTCGTGCAGGTTCTTCTTTAGGTCGACTTCGCCAAGCTCCAATTCCATGCGCCCCGACTCAATGCGGCTCATCTCAAGTATATCGTTAATCAGGTCGAGGAGGTGCTTGCCCGACACGTCAATCTTATCAAGGAATGATTTCAGCTCCGCAAAGGTCGTATCGTCCCGCTTAGCAAGTGTTGTATAACCGATTATGGCGTTCATGGGCGTTCGTATGTCGTGGCTCATGTTCGATAGGAACGTTGTCTTAGCCCGCGAACTTTCCTCTGCCCTACGTCGTTGTTCTTCCAAGGCGGCGACTTCCTTGCGTTTAATCCGCAGCTGAACCCTAAAGAGGAAGCCTAAAGCTATTAGCGTGAACAGAAGCAATATCATCGTGTTTTGTAGGAGGACTTCGCGCATGTTATCGATTTGCATGTTGGTATAGGCAAAGCGTGGTGCGACGACGTTTGATAAGTAGAATGCGTTTATGTCTTGGATAAAGATTGTCAGTTCGCCGTACATCTTCTCGCGCATCCACATCAGCGACGCAAAGAATACTAGGAAGAACATAATCAGCCAAATGCCTGGCGACGTGCCAAATCTCTGTTCATCGCGCTTAAAGAGGAAGTTGAAGTACGCAAAGCCGACAATCCCCCACACGGCAAGGATAAAGTATGATTCCTGAGTGAGGACGTTGATTGACCAGAGGTTAGGGATAAGCAGGAAGAAGGTAAAGACACTTGCACAGGCAACGCCCGCTCCGCCCGTGAACTTGGCAAGGCGATTACCTTCGCGGCGGGCAATGACGAATGCACATGCGGAAGCATAACCATAAGCAATCGTTGCGCCAATCGTCGAGACATCAGCTAACCAACTTAGAACCGTGCGTCCGAAGAATGGTATTGCAATCGACACGACAAAGATAAAAATCGTAGCGTGTCTTCGTGAGGCAAATTGACGCGGCAAAAGTCCTTCCTCGGCGAAGACCTGCGTTAAGTTCCCGACGGCACGATAGCAACCTATTAAACTCGTCGTCAACGCGGAAAGAATCACGATAGCCAGAATCATCAAGCCGCTTGCCCCGAACGTCTCGGAGATAACGTAGAAGGTCGGGACGGCTTTAATGCCCGATAAGCTTTGCAGGCTGTTTAGGTACGTGGCGGAGGTGTGGAAGGGTTCAGGGAAATGCAGCGTGGCAAGGAGGCTCATCGAAACGTAGACGACTGCTGCACTGATTATCGCCGCAACCATTATCGGGAAGGCACGCTTAACGCTAGCTTTGAATTCGTTCGTGTATTGGCTGATTGTCTCGAAGCCGACGAACGCCCATGGCATCATCGCGAAGATTATCAAGACCTGTTCCCAGATTGGTTTCCTGTTGTTGAAGGAAAAGGTTATCGGCTCAGGGGAGGTGCTGACTGTCGTCAAGAAACAGGCTACGACGCTGACAAGCAATATCACTGCCGCGATACGTATCAGACTTTTGGTTAAGGAATTGACACGCGCAAAGAGTACGCCGAATATCCAAAGCAAGAATAAAGTCGCGAGCACTTCGCCGCCGTAGACATCGTAGCCCGCGAACTCGTAATGGAAACCGATTTGCAAAGTGTTGCCGAGCAAGTTCCGCCCCATTAGAGCAACGGCAGTAGCATTCATCCAAAGAACAGCGATATAAGCAAGCCAGAGGAATCCCGCGCAGAAGAACGCATGATCCCAGCCGAAAAGTTCTTTAATGAAGATAACGACGCCGCCCGCCTTTGAATTGCGTTGCATGACGAAATGATAGTTGTAAGCAATGAGAATCATGACTGCCGCGCCGAGCAAGATTGCAAGGGTCGTGCCAGCAGTGCCGGCCGTCGGCAAGAATGATGCGCCGGGCATGATTAGTGAACCCCAACCGATACAACAGCCGAACGCTAATGCCCACAGCGTTAACGGCGTTAATCTATCCATAGGACAAGTCGCCTCCTTTGTGATAAACTTCGCGGCGGGCATGGCATTTCCTTTAAGCAGACAAAATTAATCGGAGGTCGATGATATGATTGATTCGCGGATAAGAACTGTGCTGAAGTTCGTAAAGCGTGGCAGTCGAGTCGCGGACGTTGGAGCTGACCACGGCTACTTATCGCTTGAGTTGATTAACAGCGGGCGTGCAAGTCGAGTTATCGCCACGGAAAAGAATCAGCACCCGTTCGAGGCATTGAGCAAAAATATTTCGGGCGTGGCGGGGATTGAGGCTCGGCTCGGCGACGGCTTGAAAGTTCTGACGGCGGGCGAGGTCGATACGATTTGTATTGCGGGCATGGGCGGCGCGTTGATTGTAAAGATTCTCGACGAGGCACCAGAGGTTGTGCAAGCGTCGCGAGCTTTGATATTGCAACCGATGAATGGCGCGGATAAAGTTCGTGATTGGCTAGTCCGGCACGATTGGACGATAGCTGACGAGGACTTAGCTGAGGAAGCGGGAATCATCTATGAAATCATCTGCGCTGAAAGGAATTCGTCGGCGGAGATGTTCAGTCGGGAGGTGTCGCCGCTTAGGGAAAAGTTTTCGGAGCAACGCTTAAAGAAACTGCAACGCGTCCTAGGCGAGATGAGCAAAAGTCCTTCGGCACGGGCGAGCGAAAAGTTTTCAGCCCTGCAAGCCGAGGTCGACGCCTTGAAAAATCATTCGCAAGAAAATATAATGACAAGGCTTAAGGAGGTTCCAACATGATTGAGGAGAGATTACAGGCTTTCAGCGCGAGCGATAGGGCGGCGATATTGGTCGAGGCTCTGCCCTATATCCAAGAGTTTCACGGCAAGACGATAGTCATCAAGTACGGCGGCAATGCAATGGTCAATGACACGTTGAAGGCGTCGGTTATGCAGGACGTTGCGTTGATGAAGTTCGTCGGGATAAACGTCGTGATTGTGCATGGCGGCGGTCCGGAGATAACTGGTTTCCTTAAAAAGCTCGGCAAGGAAAGTTCATTCGTCAGCGGGCTGCGTGTGACTGATGAAGAGACTGTCGAGATTGCGGAGATGGTTCTTGACGGCAAGATTAATTCGGAGATAGTCACGCTCTTAAATCGTCGTGGACTGCGAGCGGTGGGCTTGAGTGGTAAGGACGCGGATTTGATTCAAGCGGAAAAGAAGTTGGCAACTGTCTATGACGGCGGCGAGAAGACTAAGATTGATATTGGTTACGTCGGCAAGGCTAAGCAGGTGAACATTCAAATCGTCAACGACCTAATCAGCCAAGGCTATGTGCCGGTGATTGCTCCTATCGGCGTTGGCGAGGATGGTGCAAGCTACAACATCAACGCGGACTATGTGGCGGCTGACATTGCCGGCGCGTTGAAGGCGGAAAAGCTTTTGCTCCTTACTGATACCGAGGGCGTCTACAAGGACTTCGAGGACAAGCATTCATTTATCTCGACGCTTAAGGCAGAGGAGGCACGCGAATTCATTAAAAGCGGCGTGATAAGCGGCGGCATGATTCCCAAGGTCGAGGCGTGTCTTAGGGCATTGGACAGGGGCACGAATAAAGCTTACATCATTGACGGGCGGCTTGAGCATTCGCTTATTCTGGAACTGTTCACGGCGTCGGGCATTGGCACCGAGGTCGAGTGATGATTGATAAAGATTTGTTCCCGCACGACTTAGCGATTGCCGCGATACTCAAGGACGAGGGAGCTTATCTCAAGGAGTGGTTGGATTATCACTTGGCGGCGGGCGTTGAACATTTCTATCTTTACGATAACGACTCAACAGACAATCAAGCCGAGGTCGCCGCGCCGTATGTCAAAGCGGGGCTTGTCGATTATATCCCTATGTCGGGCGAGGCAATGCAGTTCGCCGCCTACAACGACGCTATCAAACGTTTCAAGTTTCATTGTCGGTATATGGCGTTCGTTGACGCTGACGAGTTCATTTATCCCAAGACTGGTCAAAGCATTGCCGAGGTTGTTGACGAGATTTTATCGCACGATACAAACGCGGCGGGCTTAGCGGTTCATTGGCAGGTTTATGGCTCCAACGGTCAAGACAAGGCTGATTATTCACGCGGCGTGCTTGAGAGGTTCACGCGTCGGGCAAAGGTTGATTGGCACATTCCCGCCAATACCGTCGGCAACTTCTACGCGCAGGGGAATTGCTACGTTAAAAACATCGTCAACCCGCGCAGGGTGAACTTCATCAAAGACCCGCACCGCGTGAATTATTTTTCGGAAGGCTACAGCGTGGACGAGACCGCTAAGCAGATTAAAGGCAGCATTCCCCTGCCGATAGTGGCGGACAAGATTGTTATCAATCATTACTACGTTAAGAGCCGCGAGGAGTTTGAGTCAAAGGTCAGGCGCGGGAGTTCGGCACGGCTTAGCATGAAGAAGCGGTTAAATTGGTTTGAACTCAACGACCGCAACGACGAATTCGACGACGGCATTATAAAGTATCGCGACGCACGAGCTAAGGTTTATCAGCCGCCCATGTCCGCCGAGGATAGAATATTCGGTGCGTTAATGGCAAAGCTTTTTCAACCAGAGGGAGGCGACGTTGAAACGTTCCTAACGTGCCGCGCAGTCAGTCCAACGAAATTCTTTGCGGAAGCGTCCCTTGCCGCCGTCTTGAAGTCGTTGGATAAGATGACTTTGCCGGAGGCGCAGCTGTTAATCCGAGAGTTGCCAAAGCTCTTGCAGTTGCCTTATCCTATCGTTCGTGAGCTTAAAGCCGAGCTGATTCGCCGCATACCGCAAATCATGTACGACTTGCACTTGAAAGGCTTGTGGCGGGATTATGTCGAACTTGATTGCATTCGTGATTTGTTGAAGGAGTGATTCGTTTGACTGAAGAAAAGATTTTCGAGCAGGACGACAAGAATTATCTGCCCGTGTTCAAACGTTATAAGATTGTCTTGGAGCGCGGCGAGGGCGCGTATCTTTACGACTTGGGCGGCAAGCGGTATATCGACTTCCTAGCAGGTATCGCCGTCAACGTTTTGGGTCATAACTACCCGCCGCTAGTTAAGGCAATCGCCGAGCAAGCCGCCAAAGTCATTCACGTGAGCAACCTTTACTACACAGAGCCGCAAGCCTCAGCCGCCGCCAAACTCGTCAAGCTCAGCGGATTGGATAGGGTGTTCTTTGCGAATTCGGGTGCGGAGGCTAACGAGGGCGCAATCAAAATCGCTCGCAAGTTCGCCAAGCAAATCTCCGCAGACAAGACGCAGATAATCACGGCATGGGATAGCTTTCACGGGCGGACGCTTGCAACCTTAACGGCTACGGGTCAGCCGCATTATCACGAGGGACTTGAGCCTTTGCCCGCAGGATTTGATTACGTGCACTACAACGACGCTGATGAACTTGCCGCGAAGATTTCCGATAAAACCTGCGCGGTCATGTTGGAGACGATTCAGGGCGAAGGCGGCGTTTATCCTCCGAAGGGCGATTACCTTAAACGAGTCCGCGAGCTTTGCGATAAGCACGGAGCGTTGTTGATACTCGACGAAATTCAATCGGGCATGGGTCGCAGTGGAAAGTTCTTTGCTTACGAACGCTACGGCATCAAGCCCGACATTGTAACGTTGGCTAAGGGTTTAGCGGGCGGCGTTCCGATTGGCGCGTTTATCTGCACGGAAGAAGTTGCTAAGGCGTTCAAGCCCGGCGACCACGGCACAACCTTTGGCGGGAATCCTCTGGCATGTGCGGCGGCTAATGTCGTCTTGGATACCGTTCCCGACGAAAAGTTTTTGGCGCACGTCGAGGAGGTCGGCGCGTACTTCAAAGATAAACTCATCGGTCTGCAAAAGAAATATCCCGCGCAGATTAAAGAGATTCGCGGCGAAGGTCTGATACTCGGTGCGCAACTCGACAAGCCTAAGCGTTCGGGCGTGGAAATCGTCAACGAGTGCATGAAGCGCGGCGCGATTATCAACTGCACGGTCGGCACGGTGCTTAGGTTTATTCCGCCGCTGATTATCACCCGTGAGCAAGTCGACGAGGTTATTAACATTCTGGATAGCGTTTTGGGGGAATGAATTTTGTTAAAGGGAAAAGATTTACTATCGATTCACGACTTGAGCCGCGACGAGGTCGAAGAGATTATCGATTGCGCCGCTAAGCTTAAGGTCATGCAGAAAGCCGGCGTTGAACACAAACTTTTGGCGGGCAAGACGCTCGGCATGATATTTGAAAAGTCATCGACGCGCACGCGGGTTTCATTCGAGGTCGGGATATTCCAACTCGGCGGCACGGGTTTATTCCTGTCGAGTAAAGACCTGCAACTCGGACGCGGCGAACCGATTAAAGATACCGCACGAGTTTTGGCGCGTTACCTTGACGGGATTATGATTCGCACGTTCGAGCAAGCAAAGGTTGAGGAGCTTGCCAAATACGCCGATATTCCTGTTATCAACGGCTTAACTGACCTGCTCCACCCCTGCCAAGTTTTAACGGACTTGCTGACTATTCGCGAGCACAAAGGCAAGAACTTCCGCGCCTTGAAGATGGCTTACGTCGGCGACGGTAACAACATGACCAATTCTTATCTTTACGGCGCAGCTAAGGTTGGAATGACTTTGACAGTTGCCACGCCCGCCGATTACAAGCCCAATCAAAAAGTTTACGAGACCGCACTTACCGACGCTGAAGAGACTGGAGCAAAACTTTCTTGGACGCAAGACCCCGTAGAGGCTGTCCGCGACGCCGACATAATCGCCACCGACACTTGGGCTAGCATGGGGCAGGAGGCTGAACACGACGCCCGCAAAAAGATTTTCGCGCCGTATCAAGTCAACAAACAGCTCCTCAGCCACGCGAGCAAAAATGTTATCGTCTTGCACTGCCTGCCCGCCTATCGCGGCGAAGAAATTACAGACGACGTGCTTGAGGACAATGCGCACGTCATTTTCGACGAGGCGGAGAACCGTTTGCACACTCAAAAGTCGATTATGGCTCTGACTATGGGCTGAACCCGCTTAGACAAAAAATTAACTCCCCGACACCGCGTCGAGGAGTTTTTTTACGCTCTCATTCATGTTGAAGAGGTCTACGCCGAAAATTTTTACTTCAAAGTCCGCCGCTCGATAAAAATCTTCCGTCGCAGGACAGATTAGGATAATCCTCCGCGTGTCGTACCTCCTTGCATAGGCGAACATCTGATACATATCGCCCGCCGTCGGCTCAAATTTCCATTTCGTGTCTAAAATGATTCGTTCGTCGCCTTCGAGGATTATATCGGGCTTTAATCCGAAGATTTGCGGCTCGTCGAATAAAAATTGCTCTTGCGCCTGCGTTTTGACTGTAAATCGCCCCGAAAAAATTTTTTGGACGTGTTCGGCAACGTAAACTTCAAATAATTTGTTCATGTCGAAGAGTAAAGCCAACGCCCGCGCCTTTCCCGTGAAAACCGTAAAACTTTCGCCGCCTAAAAATATTTTCGTCCACGCTATGACCGCTTTATAGTTTTGATTCGTCCTGTCAATCGATATTTCCGCAAAATCTTTCCGATAATTAGTCGACACCTCAACCGAATCCAATTCCTCAAGCAGTCGCCCCGCCAAACTTTTATTTTCCTGCGTAATGCGCCGAAGTTTTAATAATGTCGACTTTATTAAGCGGTGTTCGGGGCGATTTAAATTATATTCATCGAACGATACGAAAAATCTTTCCCTATGCGCGATATTTCGGCGTAAATTCTCATTTACAAGCAATTTCCCCTTGAAAAATCTTAAATTATCCTCCCGCGTGACGTATGACGACCTCAATCCGCGTTTCATCAGTTCCAAAACCATTTCAAGATACGTTCGGATAAAAATTTCGTAAAGGCTCAATTTCGACGTTGATAAATCTGCGGCGTTAAATTTCTTCCATTTAAATTCTTTCAGCGTGCCAATCATTTCCATGACCAATACGCGCAATTTGTCATCTGGAGCTTGCAATTTCGGCAGAATTTCGATTTGAAATCCGCTTTGCAAGCGAATTACGCCAACATAATTCTTTGCTTGAACGTATTTCCAACTTAAATTTAGAAAATCGCTCGCCTCAGCAAATTTTCTTAACTCGTCAAAGTGTTCGCAGTCACCTGCGTAAATTTTTTCGTATTCGTGGATTGTCATCATAATTTATAGCTTTCTGCGTCATTAAAGGCGGCTTTATTGATTTTATAACGGTATTTTTCATTGCCTAACGCCTCACGAGTGATAAATTTGTCGCCGAGCACCTTATAAATCGTCTCGTAATCCTCAAAAAAATATTCTTGCAGGAGCGGAATTATTTTATTGATAAAAACCTTGCTGAGGTCGGCTAGCGTCTTGCATTTAATAAAATATGCGTGCCTGATTAGGTGGTCGCGGTCATAATACAGTTCAATTCGCCGATTTAACTCCTCTAATAGCTTTTGCACGTTCACGCCCTCGATATTTTCCGGTAAAAGCTCCGGTCGCGGCATCATTTCGATAAATTCAAATCGGCGGCGCAATGCCGTATCTAGCAGAGCTATCGAGCGGTCGGCGGTGTTCATCGTCCCGATTATG
>JAFWCT010000050.1 GCA_017534385.1 Selenomonadaceae bacterium | reverse complement strand
TTTTGCTGGTGATTTCTCTGAGCGTGTAAGCCGGAAAACGATCGCCCAGTGCGTTGAACAGCTGCGTGTCGAGTGCCAGTTCGTCGCGATTGCCGCCTGCAACCTGCTCAAGTTCCTCGTCCTTCAAGATTTCGTCCTTCAGAATTTCTTTTGCCATTTTTATCAGTCTCCTTTGATTTAGTTTTTGATTTTGTTTTCTGTCCCTTATACGCAGGAAGTCCGAGTTCGTTACAAAGTTTAGCAGAAAAATTTTTTCACGGTCAATAAAAAATGGGCTGAACTCCAAATTCGGAGCCAAGCCCTAATTTTTTTACGTTATTTGGTTGGGAAGAAAAGATTTAGCGTTTTATCGTCCGAACGTTCGCCGAAATACGAGCCGATTAGGAAAAGAATCAGCGAACAGGTTATGCCGATTGTAATTTGGTGCAGATTGAAGATTTTAAAGCCCGCCGCCTGTGTAGCGCAGTAAATTATCGTTCCGCTCGTCATAGAGAGCATTGCGCCGAGTTTATTTGCCCGTTTCCAGAACAATCCAAGCAATAACGTCCAGAAAAATGCGGTTTCAAGCCCGCCGAACGCGAACATATTTATCAACCAGATTAAACTGGGCGGAGTCAGTGCGATAACGAAAACTGCAGCCCCGATTAAAGCAGTAGCCGCCATTGACAGAAATTTTACCCGCGCAGGCGTCACGACGCGATTATTTTTGTCAGCCCAATGTAAATAAACGTCTTTGATGATTGCACTGGACGCAACGATTAATAAACCGGAAATTGTGGAGATAGACGCGGCAAGAGGCCCGATAATCGCCAATCCGACGAGTTCAATAGGCATAGCCATAACGATTGTAGTAGGAATAATGTTATCGACACCGCCATAATCCGCCGCAGTGCCCGATAAGACGCCGTGCGCCAAAATTCCCGTGAAATTGATTCCGATGTTCATAAAACCGACAACGACAGTTCCGATAAGCATTGCTTGATGAAGACCAGCAGTATTTTTATAAGAAATGCCGCGAACGACTGATTGAGGCAAAGCGATAGTACAAATTCCGACCAAAAGCCATTGCGTAAAATAAATCGTCCAAGGCATATTACCGAAGCTGAACGGCTCAAACAGTTCGGGATTATTCGTTTCAAGCGTCGACATGATATTTTCGTAGCCGCCGCCGGCTTTAAGGACGTAATAAAGCAATAAAACGATACCAATCATCATCATAATCGCGCAACAAGTATCAGTAAGGGCAACTGCGCGGAATCCGCCAATCGAAGTGTAAATAACGACCGTCAAACCGAATAAAATTAATCCTGCTTCGTAGCTGTAACCGGTGACTGCCGCGAATAATTTAGCTCCGCCGACGAATTGAGCGGTCATCGTGCCGCAGAAGAATAAAACTATCACGAAAGCCGCGACCGCCGCTAAAAAATCGGATTGAAACCTTGCGCGGATAATGTCAACGACGGTAACGGCATTTAATTTGCGGGCTAAGAGGGCTACGCGCTTGCCGAAGATACCTAAAACCAAAAAAATCGCAGTGACTTGAACGACAGCCATATAAATCCAGCCGAAGCCGACTTGAAACGCCATTCCGGGGCCTCCGACGAAACTTGAGACTGAACTATACGTTGCGACGGTTGTCATAGCCAAAACGAAGCCGCCGAGTTCGCGATTGCCGACAAAATAACTGCTGACGAAATTTTTTCCCGCTTGCTTATGCCGAACATAAACGCTGATAGCAACCATGACGAACATAAACAAAATCAGAGGCAAAAGCAAAATTAATGATGTTAGAGCGGAAAAACTACCTGTCATCGTCATCACCGCCTAAATCAATGTCTTTGAATAAAATTTTGCTTAAAACTGCGCTGATAACGATAGCGACGAGCCAAATGCCGATTGAACCGAGTACAGCCCACAGTGGCAGATGAAAAATCCTAATTTCACTGCTTGCGGTGCCGAATCCCGCGATTAGCCAAAAAATAATCAGCCCGACAAGCGCAAGCCCCGTGTAAATCGCCTCGCGCCTTACCAAGCTGAATTTTTCGGCATCAGTATATTTTTTCATTGATAAAACCTCCAAGTCTCGTCTGCGAAGAGTACGAGCTTTATTTGCGCGGAGATTTTATATCACGCCCGCTACCATGTCAAATTAAGTTTCATTAAAGCCCGCGTAAGTTCCAAAGCCCAAAATATACAACGCAAGCTCAAATGAACTCGCCGACAAATTTTTTAACTCATCAAAGACCGTATCCTTTGGATTAAGCTTGCCGACGCCTTTAAGGAGTTCTTCAAGCGCAACAGGAAGAGACACGCACATTTTATAAAAAGCGTCCGCCTCGCCCGTGACAAGCTCATAGAATTTATCAATGCTTACACGTCGAATCCTGCGATGTTCTTGCCTTTGACCGTCAACGGATATTTTCCAAGGAACGTTCTGGGATTTTTTAGCGATGACCTCTACGAGGAAACACGCGCAGTCATTATCCTTTAGAAGTTGAGCCTGCATGTTCATATACGTTTTCGCGCTTGCCTTAGAATTCATCGTGTTATGCTTATTCTTCATCTCAACGTAAATCGTGCTGACTTTATCGCCGTCAAGTTCAATTCCACCTGCCCGCCTTAAGATAACGTCCCAACCCGATTTGGGAACCGTGCAACCTTCAATGTAACGAAAAATATTCTGGTGAAAGTAGCCAATACTGTTGTTGTTCGACTTGTCACGCTGACGAAAAATTTCGCTCTTGATAAGCTCTTCCCAACTGAATCCGTAAACATTTTTATCGAACAAAAGCTTTATCGGGTCGACAAGGTTGCTGTTGAATCTTCGCAAGTCGAAAGGTTGAAGTTCCTCGCCGTATTGCTCAATGGTTTCGCGAATGTGTTTCTTAAAGTTTTCGTCGGAGATAAAGTTTAACATCGAAACGCCTCCAGAGCTTTTCTGATTTCGTCGGCAACGGCAAAGGCAAGGTTGACTGGCACGGCATTTCCCACTTGACGATATTGGCTGTACATTGAGCCGCAGAACTGCCAATCGTCGGGGAAAGACTGAATCCTCGCGTTTTCTCTGACGGTAAATGGTCTTGCTTCAAGCGGATGACAACGTTCGGTCTGCTTCTGCGTCGGTGAAGTCAAAACTGCTAACGACGGCTCGTCCAAACTCATGCGCCGCAAAATACCCGTTCGCCCGCCTTCCATATCCCAGCAACTCTTCATGTAAGGCTTTGCAAGGTCTTCGGGAATATCACGCCAATAACCGCCCGGCGGCACGAGTTCAAACAATCTCCTTTTGTAATCCGAATAGCTCGCGCCGATACTTTTTGGAACGTCTCTTAACACGTCGCGCAGAACTGGTTTGTAATCATGCGGCTTAGGAAAATTTATCTTCAACGCCAAATCATTTCGCACGCCAACGGTTATCAATCGTTCACGCTTTTGGGCATTGCCATAGTCCCAGGCATTGAGAATCTTTTTATCGACGCGATAGCCGCAATCCGTGAAGACATTAAGCATCGTCTGATACGTTCTGCCTTTGTCATGAGTTAAAAGCCCGCGGACATTCTCGAACAGAAAAGTTTTCGGCTGAAGTTTGCTAAGGAAGATAGCATAATGATAAAACAACGTGCCGCGAGCGTCCTCCAGTCCCAGACGTTTGCCGGCGTAGGAGAAGGCTTGACAAGGTGCACCTCCCGACAGCAAGTCCAATTCTCCGCGCCGAATCTCAAAAAATATTTCAAGGTTGAGCGGCGAAATCTTAGCAATGTCATCGTTTATCACGTTCCAATCCGGACGATTTAATTTCAGCGTGTCAGCGGCGTCTTTATCAATCTCAATCAAGGCGAGCGGCTCAAAGTGTGCGCGTTCAAGACCCAATGCCAAGCCGCCCGCGCCCGCAAAAAGTTCAATGCTTTTAAATTTAACTCACTCCTCGTCGCCGACGGTTAAGACTGCCATGAATGCTTCTTGCGGAAGTTCGACACTGCCGACGGCTTTCATGCGTTTTTTACCAGCCTTCTGCTTCTCCAAAAGTTTTCTCTTGCGTGAAACGTCGCCGCCGTAACACTTCGCCAAAACATCTTTGCGCCGAGCCTTGACGGTTTCGCGGGCGATAATTCTTCCGCCGATTGCCGCTTGAACCGGAATATCAAAGAGCTGTTCGGGAATGATACGCTTAAGCTTTAGGGCAAGGATACGACCAATCTTGGCGGCGCGTGTTCGGTGGACAATCGAGCTTAGCGCGTCAATCAAGTCGCCGTTCAAGAGAATATCGAGCTTGGCAAGGTCGCTTTGCTTGTATTCGCTTAGCTCATAGTCGAGGCTTGCATAGCCGCGAGTCATTGACTTTAGCTTATCGAAGAAGTCGTAGATAATCTCGTTGAGCGGCATCTCGTAGACAATCATGACGCGTGTCTTGTCAATGTAGTCCATGCTCTTGTAAGTGCCGCGCTTATCCCTACAAAGTTCCATGACGGCTCCGATATAATCGCTGGGCACAATGACAGTCGCCTTGACCATCGGTTCTTCGATAAAGTTAATCTCGGTCGTGGGCGGCAGGGCGGCGGGGTTATCAATCGTGAAGACTTCGCCGTTAGTCTTGTGCACCTTGTAAACGACACTAGGAGCCGTCGTCACGAGTTTAAGCTTATATTCGCGTTCGAGGCGTTCTTGAATAACATCCATATGCAACAGCCCTAAGAAGCCGCAACGAAATCCGAAGCCCAACGCGGCAGAAGTTTCCGGTTCATAAACTAACGCGGCGTCATTGAGTTGAAGCTTTTCGAGTGCGTCCTTAAGGTTGTCATAGTCGACGCTATCGGTTGGGTACAATCCGCAGAAGACCATAGGCACTGGCGCACGATACCCCGCCAAAGCCGCCGCAGGATTTTTTAACGTGGTCACGGTGTCGCCAACGCGAACATCGCGAACGTCTTTGAGACTGCCGCAGATATAACCGACCTCGCCGGCGTTCAGTTCGTCAAGTTCAGTCATATTCGGCGCAAAGATTCCAATTTCTGTCGCCTCGAACTCTTTGCCCGTCGCCAGAAGTTTCAGCTTGTCGCCTTTACGAACAGAGCCATCAAACAATCTGACGTGAGCGACCGCGCCTTTGTAAGAGTCAAAGTAGGAATCAAATATCAAAGCCTGCAGAGGTTTGGAGCTGTCACCTTCGGGCTGCGGGATTCGATTGACAATCGCCTCTAAAATCTCGTCGACGCCCGCGCCAGTCTTCGCGGAACATTGCACGGCGTCGGAGGCGTCAAGCCCGATTGCGTCTTCAATCTCTGCGCGGACACGTTCGACATCGGCACTGGGCAAATCAATCTTGTTGATGACGGGAACAATCTCCAAGTCGTGTTCAAGTGCAAGATAGACATTCGATAATGTTTGAGCCTCAACGCCTTGAGTGGCGTCGACAACGAGCAAAGCCCCTTCGCAAGCGGCAAGTGACCTTGACACCTCGTAAGTAAAGTCGACGTGTCCGGGCGTGTCGATTAGGTTCAGCTGATAAGTTTCGCCGTTCTTAGCCGTGTATTTAAGGCGGACGGTTTGAGCCTTAATCGTAATGCCGCGTTCGCGTTCAAGTTCCATGTTGTCTAGGAATTGTTCATTCATTGCGCGTTTCTCGACGGTGCCAGTCATCTCAATCAGCCGGCCAGCGAGCGTCGACTTGCCGTGGTCTATGTGCGCTATGATTGAAAAGTTTCTTATCCGATTGTTCACAAGAATTCCTCCATTCGTTGCGTTCATTATATTTTGCGGCGTTTGACATTGCAATAAAACTTTTGTATATTCGCGGCGGGTGATTGACATTGAAACTGTTAGACAAACTCTTCCGCAGAGAAAAGAAATCCGAGCCTCCGCCGCCGCCACTGCCTAAGGTCGACGACGAGGACAAGAAGCTTATCGAGAACTCATTGCTGTTCGACGGCGAATGGTATTGCAAGGCTTATGGCTTCGGGAAATATCTTGACGCGGCGAATCATTACTTGAACGTCGGCTGGCAAGAGGGCAAAGCCCCTTCCGCGTTCTTCTCGACGACTGATTACCTTAAAAAGAATCCAGACGTGACGACTAATCCTCTGGTGCACTTTGAACGGTTCGGCTTTAAGGAAGGTCGTTACCGCGCAGAGATTGAACGAGCTTTGCCCGCGATATTGGAACGCCACCCCGATTGCAAGACTGAGCTTAAGGACGGACTACTTAGAATCAGAATCACGAACGCTTGCAACGCCAAATGTCGATATTGCGGCGTGAGGTGTACTTTCGGCGACGAGGCAACTCACGCTATGAATCCGAGCTGGTATTACGACCTGTGCAAGCCGATTTACGATAAGATAGGCGTCGTCTTGATTACCGGCGGCGATGCCTTCTTCGCGAAGGAAAGCTTTAACTATATGAAGTTCATGAGCGACAACTTCCCGCAGATAACGCTGATGACTGAATCGAATGGCATTGCCTTCAACGATAAGTTTCAGGAGCTTGCCGCGCAGAATCTTTTCAAGGCGCATTTCTCAATCAACGCGTCCAATGCTGATGTCTTCGCGAAAAGCTGTTGGGACGCTGACGACTCCGCCACGGCTAAGAAGATGTTCCCGCTGATGATTCGCAACCTTAGGAGCTACCTTGCCAAGCTTGAGGCGGCTGATAAACTTTGCTTTGCGCCCGATTTGTCAATGGTCATAAACGAGGATAACTCCGACGACGTTTTAAGCTTCGTGGAGCTGGCGATTGAGTTGCACGCGGGCTTTATAGTCTTCTTCTTCGACTACAGCGAAAACGACATGAACGGCGACTTCTTTGCTAAGCCGGAGACCTCCCGCCCTGCACTGAAAACGCTAATGGAACTTGAGCGCGTGCTTGCCGAAAAGATTATCGTCTACTTCCGATTGTGGATGCCTTCGGGCGAGGCGGCAAGTCTTCAGCAGGAAGTAGAAGCGATTCCGATTGACGAACTCAACGCTAAGTATGCAAAGCTTTTACAGCTGGCGGAAGGTCGTTCGGTGCTTGGCGAATTTAAAAGACGCAACGAGATTCGTCGCGCCTGTGGTAAGAAGGAATTGTCTTTGGTTGATGACATATCGCCGAGCCTGCACTTGAGAGCCGACAGGGAACTTTGCTTTGCGCCGTGGAATGAACTTGACCTTTATCCCGACGGACGATTGGACTTTTGCGGGTGGTTCGAGCCGACGCTTAACATTAAGAACTTTATTCAGCGCGTCGACGGCAAAGAGTTCGTTGACTGGGACAAGGTGTTGAATTCGTTCGAGTACGCCTCCGCCCGCTATCGGATTCTGCATGATGACTTCCGCGGCTGCCAAGTCTGTTGCCCGATGAATTCTGTTAAGTCGCCCGTCGAGGCTGTCACCAAGTACAACGTTGACAGGTTAAGCCGATAACTTTTCTAATGCGGCGTTCAGTCGTTCGAGGGAAGTCTCCTTGCCGAGCAGATATAAAATTTCCGTGGTGCCGCCCGGCGTGACCTTTTGCATTGATAAAGCGATTCTAAGCGGCCACATCACCGAGCCGACCTTCAAGCCCGATTCCGCAACGAACGCGGCAATCTTATCGTTGAGAGCCTCAAGCGTCCACTCCGCGACTTCGGACAAGATTTTTATCGCGGCGTGCAAAATCTCTGCTGACTTTTGCGGCGTGACCTTGTTGCGTTTGTTCGTGAATAAGTCAATGTCAAAGGGCGGCGGCGTCTTGAGGAAGTCAATCATCGGCGGAATGTCGGAGAGCTTCGCGACACGAGTCTTTAACAGGCTTGCAAGGAAAACCTTCCTCGGCTCGTCGAAGGCGGCAAGGTACTTATCGGCGACTTCAGCAAAGGCGGTATCAGTCATGGCTTTGAAGTATTCGCCGCTCATCCAGTCAAGCTTAGCATAATCGAACACTGCCGGCGACTTGCTCAAGCCGTCGAGGCTGAAGGCCTTAATCAGCTCGTCCATAGAGAAAATCTCTTGGCAAGAGTTCTTCGGACTCCAACCTAGCAGAGCAACGTAATTGGTAATCGCCTCTGGTAAGTAGCCCGCCTCAATCAAGTCGTTAAAGCTCGTTGCTCCATGACGCTTGCTTAGTTTGGAAATGGTACCGTCCGCCGCCTTGCCCATGACCGGTGCCAGATGAATGAACGTCGGCAGTTCCCAACCAAAGAACTCGTAAAGCAAGACATGCTTGGGCGTCGACGTGATAAACTCGGTGCCGCGGATTATGTGGCTGACTTCCATTAAGTGATCGTCGACGACGTTGGCAAAGTTGTACGTGGGCATGCCGTCGCTTTTGAGTAGCACTTGGTCTTCAAGCTCGCTGTTGGCAATGGTAATGTTGCCGTGCAGTACGTCGTAAAAGGTCGTCTCTCCGACGGTGGGCATCTTCTGACGGATAGCAACGCCCTGTTCAGTCTCTTCGTAGTAGGCATGACCCTTGGCAACGAGTTCTTCGGCGTAGTGCTTGTAAATGTCCATGCGTTCACTTTGGACGTAGGGCGCGAAGGCTCCGCCGTGATGAGGTCCTTCGTCGGGAATGATTTTGGCGGCGGCAAGGGTGCGTTCAATGAAGTCCACGGCGTCGGCAACGTAGCGGGCGCGGTCGGTGTCTTCGATACGCAAAATAAAATCGCCGCCCTGACTCTTCGCGAACAAATAAGCATAAAGAGCCGTGCGCAAGTTTCCAATGTGCATGTAACCAGTCGGGCTGGGCGCAAAGCGTGTACGAATTCTTTTCAAGGTATCTCCTCCAAAACTTTTAGTCGCCGCCAATTATAACCGCCTCAATCGCCGCTTGCAAATTTCTTATCAAAGCTATATAACTTTGTAGTGAAGTATGCTATAATGTCTGCAATGTTTGAAGTTCGGAGTAAAAAATTTACTGGAGATGATTTGACGAATGGCACAAGGAATCGGAATCAAAGACATGCGGGCGTTCTTCGCCATAGTGGAGGAAGGCAACATCAGCCACGCGGCTCAAAGGCTTGGGATTGCTCAACCTGCCCTTAGCCGTCAGATGAAGCACCTTGAAGAAAATTTGCGCGTGAAACTCTTTGAACGTGGCTCGCGGCGAATCAGATTGACGGAGGCGGGGCAAGTCCTCTATGGTCGCGTGGAAAATATCCTCGGCATGGTTGATGGCACTGTCCGCGAGATAAAGGAGATTGGCTCAGGGACTAAGGGCACGATTCGTATCGGGACAATCACAACGTCGGGCGCGATGATTCTGCCGGACTTAATCAACGCATTCCATAAGATTTATCCCGATGTCACGTTTGAGATTTGGGAGGCGGAAGGCGCAAGGATTATCGAACTGCTCGACAGCCGCTTGATTGAAATCGCAATCACTCGGACGCAAGTCGACAACCTCAACTATGAACTGCTCGTCCTGCCCAATGAACCGCTCGTCATGGTCATGAACTCAAAGAACATTTGCGGCGAAGACGATTTGACGATTAGGCTTGAAGAACTCAAAGACCAGCCGTTGATTATCCCGCTTAGGTGGAAGTCGAACTTCATTGCCGCCTGCAAGCGTTTGGACTTCGAGCCGCAAATAATCTGCGTGTCCGATAGCATTGTTCAAGATTTGCTGATGGTCAAGATGAATCTGGGCATGGCAATGATTCCCGTCTCAAGCAAACGCCTGCTCACCGACGGCGACTTGATTTATAAACGTATCATCGAACCCGAAATGACAACTCACACCGTCATTGCCTGGCGCAAGAATCAAACGCTGTCGACCGCCTGCAAGAACTTCATCGACCTGTTCAAAAAGATGTACGTTAGGGAAGAAATTATCCTGTGAATCATTCCCGCGCAAAAAAAAGCTCGCCGAGATTATCGACGGGCTTTTTAGTTTATCAGCCTATTGCGGATTGAATCTCTTGCCGCCGCGTGTACGACAACTTGATTGATGAAGTCGCTTAAGTAATCGTCGAAGATACCTTCACGCTCGCAAAGGTTCTTCAGTCGTTGGAAGTTTTCTTCGGCGTCAATGTCATACTCGATACGGTGCAGGAGACGTGACAGCTCGGCGCGGACGTTTGGAGTAAAAACATCTTTCAAGGCGGTGACCTCGGCAGTGCACTTGCAAGCTTGCACGAGCCAAGTTATCGTCGTCAAGTCCTCGTTGAAGTCGTCAAATCCGAAGCGTTTCCAATCGTCCGAAGAAATATTTTTCCGTTCGCCGGGCAAGAAATGTATCTCCTTGTAAATCGCCTCGTCGAGGAGCTTAACCACATCTGCCTTTGCCCAAAGTCGTTGCTCATTGTTGATGAATCGTCCCTGCCGCAAGCGTTCTAAGACTCCGACGAACCGCACGTTATAAAATTGCGTCAGCAGGTAGCCCGAATCGGTCAGCAGGTGATTGAACGCCATTAACATTGCGTAAAAGTTTTCCCCGACGGTCAGAACGTCTCGCGCAAGGATTATGTCAAAGATTTTCGGCGCAGTCGGCAGTTCGTCAATCAAGTCTGCTTTGAACTCGTCGCAGAGGCTTTTTACTTCGGGTGATGATTCTTTCTTTAGTAAAGCAATCCTCGCGGCGGGCAAAATCTCTCGCAAGCCAGATAAGAATTCCTCCGCCTCAACCAACAGAACTGTTATCGGCAAAAAATTAGGCGGCACGAAATTTAAAATGCTCAACGCGTCATCGCCTCCAAACGTCCGTAAAAGTCTTCAACAAAAGTTTTCGTATCGGTCAGTTCATCAGCGGAAATTTTTTCTGTCAACGCCGCCAATTTCGCCCGATTCGTCGCAAGCTCGACGGCTTTTTTTATGTATTCGTCCACGTCATA
This sequence comes from Selenomonadaceae bacterium, assembly GCA_017534385.1. Classification (GTDB taxonomy): domain Bacteria; phylum Bacillota; class Negativicutes; order Selenomonadales; family Selenomonadaceae; genus Quinella. The sequence continues at coordinate 2,660 of JAFWCT010000050.1, read as the reverse complement.
AACAATCAGCTCCTCAACGTCCGCAATTCGTAAAATATCTGCTCCCGTCCGCGTGTGAGGCAATCCTCCGCACAAATTCAATACCGGCACGCCCATATACAACGCTAAAGCCGTCATCATGCCGCCCGGATAGGGGAACGTATCTAAAATCAAATCAATCTCGCTGTAGTCCGTGTAAAAGTCATCTGAACCGCGCCTTACGTCAAAATTTTTTATCCCAAACGACTTTAAACGCTCAATCAATGCAACTTGACGACTTTTAAGCGGCGTCGTGTCTCTGAAAATGATTTTTGCGTCGGGCAAGGCGTCTAAAATCGCTTTAACTACCGTTAAATAGTCGTCGCTAAGCTTCATGAAGTTATTTAAGCTCCCGAACGTAAATTTTTTGTGCGGAAATGCGCGGCGGGATTTTTTTTCGCGAATCATGCGCTGATTTGGGCGAAATGCAAACGCATTCTTCAATCTAAAAATTTCTTCGGTAAAAATCGCGTTGGCAGTCAAAAATTCGTCGCCGATAAAATAATCTACCGCTTCAAGCCCCGTCGAATCAAAATATCCTATTCCGCAAAGCTGAATTCGCGCCGGACGATACGATAAAATTTGCAAAGTCGCGCCGCCTTCCGTATGTCCGCCCAAGTCAATTAAAATATCCGTCCCGAAATCGCGAATTTGTTCCGCCGCCTCAAAAAAACTCGTTTCCGATATGTCAAAGTAGCCGTCGACGTTTCTTTTAATCTTTTTCGTGAATAAATCTTCCTCCGCAGACAAACTCCACGCCGTCACAGTAAATTTTTCGCGGTCGTAGTCCGTTAAAAGTGCCTCGTAGAACCTCGCCGCCGATGAATCGCAAAAATTCGGCGATATGAACGCTACCGATATTTTTCCGCCGCATTTACTCGTTGCCGATAAATTTTCAACGTCCCGATACAATGAATTGTAAATTTTTAGCTCGTGAATCAATGTCGGCGCGTCCAGTTGCGGCAAATAGTGCAATGCAAACAAATAATTCGAGAAATGCGACCGCTGACTGCGCAAATATTTATCCGTCATCGCCGCGTTGAAATATGCCTGCACAGCTCCTTCTGCGTCGCACAAATCGTGAAAACACGCCCCGATTAGCTCATGTACGCGCCATTTCTCCTGCGTCGTCGGCAAAAGTTCTTTCAAGCGTTCCAATGCCTCAAGCGGTTTGTTTTCGTCCAATAATTTTCGTGCCAATTCCATTTCATCATCTCCCGACGCTGATTTTACCATTTCGACCGCTAAAATACAAAAACATCCTCCTCCGTCAGCTTTCCATTACGCATTCAGAGTAGAAAAATCCGATATTTCGGATTTTCCCATTTGCACTTAAAATTGCCCCTCAAAACCGTTTTTGAAGCCTCAAAATCATTTTCAAAGCTCCAAAATCACTTTCAAACGTCAAAATTCATTTTCAAAGCCCAAATTCACTTTCAAACAGCAAAATCAACTTCAAATCTCTTTTAGAGCGTAAATTTTCGTTTCAAATGCCTTTTCTGCGTTCAGAGCAAAAAAATTCCTCCCAAGCAATCGCCTGAGAGGTTTTTTTACATTTTCGCTATCAAATCTCGGTTCGCTACGTCGCTGACCAGTTCAAATGTCAACTGCCGCAACTTTTTGTTCGCCGAAATCAATTTTACGCGCACATTGTCCCCGATTTGATAACTTTTGCCCGTTCGCGTGCCTATCAACGCAAATTCTCGCTCCACGAACCCATAATAATCGTCTTTTAAGTCCGCCGCTCGTACTAATCCGTCTACTCCGTTGTCCAACTCCACGAAAAATCCAAAATTCGTCACGGATTCTATCACGCCGTCGAAATTTTGCCCGATATATCGTTCCATGTACTCTACCGCTTTTAAATCTAACGCTTCGCGCTCTATTTCTATCGCTCGCCGCTCTCTTTCCGAACTTTGTCGTGATATTTCCTCCAAATTCTTTATTAAAGTGCCTCGCAACGCCCGATGAACGATTAAATCGGGGTATCGACGTATCGGCGACGTGAAATGCGTATAAAATTTAGCCGACAATCCGAAATGTCCTAAATTTTCCGGTGAATATCGCGCTTGTTGCATTGTTCGTAGGGCATAACTCGTTATTACTCGTTCCGCTGGCATATTTTTGACTTTCGACAGTATTTTTTGGAATTCGGACGGCTCTTTGCCCTTATTTATATGTAAATTGAAGTGCGCAAGCAAATTATTTAGCGTTAAAATTTTTTCTGGGTTCGGCAGCTCATGCACGCGATATAAACTCGGAATTTTATTTTTTATCGTGTGTTCGGCGACCGTTTCATTTGCAAGGAGCATACATTCTTCAATTATTGATTCGCCGATTGTTTGAATTCTTTTTGTAATTTCAAGCGGTTTTCCAGCCGAATTAAGCAAAATTTTCATTTCTGGAAGGTCAAAATCAATCGCGCCGCGTTCAGAACGAATTTTTCGCCTCAAATCGTGAATTTTCTTTAATGCGTTGAGATTTTCCGCGCAATCGGCAAGAATTTTATCGCCGTCGAGAAATTTATTGACTTGAGTATAAGTTAGGCGTTTAAAAACGTGAATAACGGTAGGAAAAATAGAATAATCGACGACGCGCCCCGAAAAATCAATTTTCATCTCGCAAGCCATTGCCAAACGGTC
>JAFWCT010000049.1 GCA_017534385.1 Selenomonadaceae bacterium | reverse complement strand
TGACAATGCCGCGTGAACTTACAATTCATCAAGGCAAGGTTCGTTCTCAGCCCGTCGAAGAGATGAAGGCTCTGCGCAAGGAACGCACTGATATTGACGTTTCCAATACGCAGAATCTTTATAACCAACTGCCTAAAGGCTCTGAATCTGAACTCGACATAACCTTTGGCGCGGCTCGCAAGGTTGAAATCTCCGTTAATTGGGGCGATGAAAAGTTCGTCATGCAATACGACCGCAATACCCAAATTATCACCCTCGACCGCAACGGCATGAAGCTCGGCGGCAAAGGTATTCGCCCGTTCAATGACGGCAAGAACACTGACGTTGATATAGGCGTTCGCAAGTTTAAGCTCTTCGCGAATCAGAATCTTAACTTCCGTCTGTTCGTCGACAACTCCGCGATTGAACTCTTCTTGCAGGACGGCGAGGAAGCTTGTAGCCTCCTTATCTATCCAGAAGAAGACGTTGCTCCTGTGCTCAAGATTAATGCTGATAAACCGATTCAAAGAGTCTCCGGCAAGGTCTGGGCACTTGGTTCACTTCACTACGAATAAGCACACACGATTAATAAATCTTCTGCCCGTCAACACGGCGGGCTTTTTTCATGGGGTGATAACGTGGAAGACACGATAAGCGCGATTGCAACTGCGGCAGGGTCGGCGGGCGTCGGGATTGTTCGACTAAGCGGCGACGATGCGATTGCCATTGCTGAGAAAATTTTTGATAAGCCGCTCACTGAGGACAGGAAGATTATCTTTGGACACGTGAAGAACTTTTCGGGCAAAGTCGTCGACGAGGCGATTGCCTTGGTCATGAAGGCTCCGAAGTCTTACACAAAAGAAAACGTCGTCGAATTGCAATGCCACGGCGGAGGCGTCGTCTTGCGCGAAGTCTTAAAGCTAACGTTCGAGGCGGGCGCACGCCCTGCCGAGCGTGGCGAATTCACTAAGCGAGCCTTCCTCAATGGACGCATCGACTTGACGCAGGCTCAAGCAGTCCTCGACGTGATTCAAGCCAAGACCTCAGCCGCCTTGACCGTCGCACAGAATCAACTTGCCGGCATGACTTCAAAGACGATTCACGAGATACGACAGGCAATACTGAATTCAGCCGCACATATCGAGGCAACGATTGATTTCCCAGAAGACGACCTTGACGACGTGACACTTGCTCAAGTCGATAAAAACATTTCCACGCAGATTGCCAAGCTTGAGGAGTTGTTAAGGAATCAGACGGCGGGAAGGATTCTTCGCGAGGGTTTGGAGACGGCGATTATCGGCAAGCCCAATGTCGGCAAGTCAAGCCTGCTGAACTTCTTCGCGAAGGCTGAACGGGCAATCGTCACGGACATACCCGGCACGACCCGCGATAGCATTGAAGAGTTCGTCAACGTCGGAGGCATTCCGCTTAAGATAATCGACACGGCGGGCATAAGGCGTTCTGGCGACGCAGTGGAGAAGATTGGCATTGCCCGCGCCCGCGACTGTGCTAAGCGTGCTGAATTGATTCTTGCGCTGTTCGATAGCTCACGAGCACTCGACGACGAGGACGAAGAAATTTTCAAGCTCCTGCACGACCGCGACGCTTTGATACTGCTAACTAAGATTGACTTGCCGCAAGTCACGACTGCCGAGCTTTTGATAAAAAAAATCCCCGCCGCGCAGGTGATTGAACTGTCACTAAAGAGCGGCGAGGGTTGCGATAGACTTTTGTCCGCGATAACCGAACGAGTCGGCGCGATTGATTTTGAAATGAGTTTCGTCCGCGACGAGAGAGAAGCTGACCTCCTCCGCCGAGCCGTTAAACATTTGCACGAGGCACAAGCGACTATTCAGGCGGACGTCGGGATTGATTTCGTGTCGATTGACCTGCGCGGGGCTTTGGAATGTCTTAGCGAGCTGACGGGCGAGGCTGTCGGAGAGGATGTCCTTAACGAAATCTTTTCTAAGTTCTGTATCGGCAAGTGATTACGTTGACTTCTTGAGCTTGGAGCCGCTGATTGTGATGCATGAGCCGCCGACGCAGTAATCATTGCCGTTGCTTATGAAGTCCTTGCCGGTACTCGCGTCGATTGAGACCTTATCGCCGATATTGCTAATGTAATCGTTGCCCGCGTCGCCGAAGATAGTCGAGAGGTTACTACGGAAGTTATCATCAGTCGCATTATAAAAATAGTTCGTCGGTTCGTAGTAGCGGTAGCCGTTGTAAATGAAATCATTGCCAATGCCGCCGTCGAGGGCAGACTTTGCCCCGTGACTTATGATTGAGTCATTGCCCTTGCCGCCTGATATGCTGACTGCTTTGCCTTTGGTTATGAAGTCTGCCTTGCTCGTGCCGCTTGTAAGATGATTGTCCGTCCACGCGTAGGAAGATAAGCTGTCGTAAGCGTCGGAGGCTTGCTTAGCCAAGTAACGATAGAAGATGAAGCCTGCCGCATAATAATTGGGGTTGCCAGTGCCGCTCTTGCCCAAATCCAGATACCTCTTGAGCTTGTCAGCGTCGCCAGCAACCTTCTTTATCAAGGAAGTCTTTCTGCGGTCTATGCCGCACGTTAAATCGGCAAGACCTTCCTTTAAGAACTGCGGAAGACTTCCCATGAAAAGAGCCTGCGCTATGTGGGTGAACTCGTGAGCAATCGTCTTGTCAACGCCGTTGCCTTGATAATCCTCGGCGTTCTTGAAGCGCGTATGCCTCAAGCTTATTGTAACGTCCTTATTGCCGCTGGTATGTGCCCAATAACTTGCGCTCGGTGTCAAAGCAATGTTAATCTCATTTCCTGTGCGGAACTTGACTCCGTAGCTTTCTTCGATGAGATTAAGTACACCCTCTGCCCACCAACTATAAAGCCCGTCGAAAACTTTTTTGCCGTCAGCAGTCAAGCTGTCGCCGGTGGAGGAGATATTTATCGTCACGTTGTTGCGGACGAATGAAGCCTGCGTGTAGTCGTCGAGGTGTTCAAGCGGCGTCTTTTTCGGGATAGTGTTTTTGGGCGTCTTAACCCTCAAGCCTCCTGCGTCCCAGCCCGTGATTGCTCCGATGTCGTTGTTGTTCAAGATGATGCCGCAATATTTTTTTAGGAAGGTATCAGCATCGCCAGCCGCCCGACAATCGGCGACCATGTGGTCGATAACGTCTTGAATGCTTTTGAAGTGCGAACATAGCTGAATTGATTCGTCAAGCTTAGGAATGCCCATGAGTTTCGTCTTAGTCCACGCCTTGACGAGGTTTTTAATGACCTCTTGCCCGGTGTAGCCTGTGCCATAAACTTTTGTGGTTGCCTTCTTGCGTGAAGAGTCTTTAACGGTGATAGCGCGTCCCTTCATGTCAACAAGGCGCAAGGAGCCGTCCCCGATTGCAAAAATTAAATCGTTGCCGTCGAAGCAATAGCCGTCCACCTTCCCCGACGCAATCTGAATCGTGTCGCCGCCATTGTAGCCTGTGATAGTCTCGTTGCCGTCCGTGTAGTCGAACGTCTTAGCCATGCAAGTTCCCTCCTTTGAATCGCGTTCAATGATAACAAAGCCGTGCCGTGAATACAAGCCGTTGACAGTTGACGCCGCGCAGGTTTGAGAATAAAATATTTTTCAACGTGTGAAAGGAGCGATTACATGAACTTAAAGATTGGTGAGGAGCTTAACGGCTTCCGCTTGAAGAACCTTTCCGAGGTCGAGGAGATTGGCGCGAAGACTTACGAGCTTGAACACTTAAAGACCGGTGCTAGGCTCTTCTACGCCGCCACCGACGACGATAACAAAGTTTTCTATATCGGGTTCCGCACGCCCCCAAAAGATGATACGGGCGTTGCGCATATCGTGGAACACTCGGTGCTTTGCGGGTCGAAGAAGTATCCGCTTAAGGAGCCGTTCGTTGAGTTGGTTAAGGGTTCGTTGAATACTTTCCTCAACGCCATGACTTATCCCGATAAGACCGTTTACCCCGTGGCGAGCCGTAACGCTAAGGACTTCCGCAACCTGCAGGACGTTTACCTTGACGCCGTGTTTAATCCGAACATGCTAACGACGCCCGAAATATTAATGCAGGAAGGCTGGCACTATGAGATTGCCGACGCCGATGCTCCGTTGACTTATAGCGGCGTTGTCTACAACGAGATGAAAGGCGCGTTATCTTCGCCCGACGACATCTTAAGCGATAAACTCCTGCGCGAGACGTTCCCAGATAATTGTTACGGCTATCAATCGGGCGGCGACCCCGAAGCCATTCCGAGCTTGACACAAGAAGACTTCGCGGCATTCCATCAGAAGTTTTATCACCCGTCCAACAGCTTTATATACCTTTATGGCGACGTTGACATTGCTGAGCAACTTGCGTACCTTGACCGTCAATACCTTAGCAAGTTCGATAGGATTGCGGTTGATTCGGCGATTGACTTCCACCCCGCCTTTGACAAGATGAAGCGCGTTGCTGAAGTTTATCCGATTGGTGAGGACGAGTCCGCCGCCGAGAAAAGTTTCCTGTCGCTTAATCTGGTCGTAGGTGACACGCTCGACACGCGAACTAATCTTGCCTTGGAAGTCTTGACGCACGCATTGTTCACAAGCCCCGCCGCACCCGTTCGCAAGGCTCTGATTGATTCGGGCTTAGGTAAGGACGTTGACGCCGGACTAGAAGACGACCTGCGCCAGCCGACCTTTACAGTTACCATGACGGGTTCGGAGATTGACCGCGTGGATAAGTTCTATGCACTGCTTAACGCGGAACTTCAAAAGCTCGTCGACAATGGGATTGATAAGACACTGTTGCAGGCGTCGATTAACCTAATGGAATTCAAGCTTCGTGAGGCTGACTTCGGACTTGCGCCTAAGGGTTTGATTTATGGCTTGCGCTTGCTTAAGACGTGGCTTTATGGCGGCGACCCGAATGCTTATCTGCGTTATGAAGACGACCTCGCGGCGATTAAGCGCGGGCTTGAGGAACGCTACTTTGAAGGCGTCATTAAGAAATACTTCCTCGACAACCCGCACAAGGTTTTGATGACGCTTGCGCCCGACAAGCCCTTTGCTAAGAGGCGCGACGAGGCTCAAGCCGCAAAGCTAGCCGAAGTCAAAGCGACGTTGACGCCCGCGCAGATTCAAGACATCATCAGCACGACGGCTAAGCTTAAACTTCGTCAGCAAACACCCGACGCGCCCGACGCCCTCAAGACGATACCAATCCTGCGACGTGAAGACCTTCGCAAGGAGGCGGAGCATTTGCCTTTGCAGTTCCGCGACCTCGACGGCACGAGAATTCTTTGGAGCAACCTCGACACGCACGGGATAATTTACCTGACGTTCTACTTCGACGCGCTGAAGATTCCGCAAGATAAACTTTTCTATGCGTACCTGCTCACAAGCCTTTTAGGCAACGTCGACACTAAGCGGCACTCTTACGAGGAACTTGCAATCCTGACCAACCTAAACATTGGCGGATTCGGTTCGACACTTCGCGCAGATTCCGAAAACAAGTTGCCGCACTCATTCGCGCCACGCCTAAGAGTCTTCGTCAAAGCCCTCAAGTCTAAGCTATCAGAGATGACCGACATCCTTGCCGAGATTTTCAACGAGACGACCTTTATTAACAAGAAACGTCTCCGCGAACTCATTGAGCAAGACCAAATCGGCTTTGAACTCAATCTGCAGAATATGGCGACGATGATAATTTCCTCACAACTTGCCGCGTATCAGACAAAGACTGGAGCTTACAACGCCGCCGCTTATCTGCCGTATAACAAGTTCTTAAAGGAATTGCTCGCCGACTTCGATAACAAATTTGATGACCTCGTTGATGAGCTGTGCGACGTGCGCGACCGTCTTATTAATCGTAACGGGCTGATTGTGGGTGTGACTGCGCCCGAAGAGCTTTACAAGGAATTCACGCCACACTTGTCCGGGTTGTTGAAGTCTTTGACGATTGACGAATTCAAGCGCGAGCATTACTCTTTCCCGTGCAAGCCTCGCAATGAAGGTCTCTACAGTCAAAGCCGCGTGCAATACGTTGGCAAGGGCGCGAACTTCATTGACCTTGGGCACGACTACACCGGAGCTTTGAACGTCTTGGAGACGATTCTGCGCTATGAATACTTCTGGACTAAGATTCGCGTGCAGGGCGGTGCTTATGGAGCCTTCGCGAGCTTCAATCGTAATGGGGCATTGTTCTTTGGCTCATATCGCGACCCGAACCTTAGCAAGACGCTTGAGACCTTCGACGGCACGGCGGACTTCCTTAAGACCTTTGACGTTAGCGATAGGGAAATGGACAAGTACATAATCGGCACGCTGAGCAAGATTGACAAGCCGTTAACGCCGTCGATTAAAGGACAGCTTGCGGCGGACTTCTGCCTTAGGAACATCACCTTAGCCGACCGCCAGAAGTCCCGCAACGAAATTCTTTCCACGCGGCAGGAAGATATTCGCGCCTTATCGAAACTGATTGCCGACTGCATGAATCAGAACTGCTTGTGCGTCTTCGGCAATGAGGCTGTCTTAAAGGAACACGCGGAACTTTTCGGCGAAGTTAAGCAAGCTTTGAACTGATAAATAGGAGGGCTTTACATGAAACAAATTCCATTTAAGGGCGCGTGCGTCGCGATAGTCACACCGTTTGACGAGACGGGAATAAACTTTGCGGAACTCGGACGCATGATTGACGACCAGATAAAGAATCACACAGACGGCATTTGCATAACGGGTACGACGGGCGAGGCGGCTACCATGAACGACGCCGAACATAAAGCCGCGATTAAGTTCACCGTCGAACACGTAGCGGGCAGAGTTCCTGTCATCGCGGGCACCGGCTCCAATGATACGACTTATGCCATTGAGCTTTCACGCTACGCACAGTCCGTCGGCGTTCAAGCTGTCTTACTCGTCACGCCTTACTATAACAAGTGCACTCAAGCCGGACTCGTGGCGCACTACACAAAGATTGTCGACAGCATTGACATTCCCGCAATCCTCTACAACGTGCCAGGTCGCACAGGCGTCGACATTAAGCCGGAGACTTATGCTAAGCTGTGTAAGCACCCGCGCATTGTCGCGACCAAAGAGGCTAACGGAGACTTAACCTCAATCCTTAGGACATGTAAGCTTTGCGGCGATGACTTGGCGATTTATTCGGGCAATGACGATCAAACCGTCCCGATTCTGTCATTGGGCGGCGTCGGAGTTATTTCCGTCATGTCGAACGTTGCGCCGTATGATACGCACCTTATCTGCCAGAACTACTTTGACGGCAAGATTGATGAGGCGTCGCGCATGCAGGTTGATTACTGCGACTTAATCGACGCGCTGTTCTGTGAAGTCAATCCGATTCCCGTCAAGGTGGCAATGCGTCTGTTAGGTTGGAACGTCGGCGAATTGCGTTTGCCACTTTGCGAGCCTGAACCGAAGCACTTAGAACAAATCAAAGCCGCTCTGAAAGCTCACGGCTTACTTAAGGAGGAGGAGATTTAATTGGCAAAAAGATTTTTAGTCGCGCTGATGATGTTGGCAATGATGTTCACGTCGTCGATTGCGTTTGCTGCGTTCGAGGAGATGATTGAGGATGGTGCCGACATCACAACCGTCAAGAAGATAGCGGTAGCTTTCCCGAACTATTACAAGACAGAGGACACCGAGCCTGACATTTACGATTTCGCACGGGAAGTCTACAACGCGGGCAGATTCACCTCAAGCCGCGAGATTATCGCCTATGAAGACGTTGTATCCTCTATCAAACGTGATACGGGCATTGACATTCACTCTTTGGACGTGCCCGAAGCCGAGAAGGTTTATAAAGAGAACATCGCCCGCTATGCCGACACCTATCTTATAGTGACCGTCACGAACAGCGCAAAGCGTCCGTGGCTATTCTTCTACGTCTACAACTCCGCTGACTCGAAACTCATGTATACCTACAGCGTTCAAAGCAACGTGCTAGACAAGACGACTAAGGACTATGGTAAGGCGGCAGAGGATTTCTTTAAGCAGTTCGACACGACCGCCAAGAGGAACTTGAGCAAGGAAGAACGCAAAGCTCTTGAGGAGAAACAAAAAGCCGCACGCGTTTACAAACGCCACGTCGAGAAGGTGACTTACAAGACTGGCAAAGACAAGGTAGACATGGTTAGGAAAAAGTAATCACACGCCGCTAAAAAGAAAAACCCCTGCGCCGTTGCAGGGGAATTTTTTTTGTCATTACTTGTCGCCGCGTGTCATCAGAGCTATCAGCGAATTGACGATACCGAAGACCGCATACGTTGAGAAAATCGCAGTGAGCACGCCTTGGACGATTGCCGATTGCGTCAGCCAGATTATCGCCGCGAACATCACCGCCGCAAAGATTTTCGCTACGAGGAAGATTTTCTCTGCGCCGTCGCCTTTGAAGTTCGGATAGTGCACGTGACTAACCATAAGGTAAGCGACGATTATCACTGTTATCGGGTAGACAAGCCCGAACTGCTCCGGATGAATGCCCATTGCCAAAAACAATAGCGTTGTCGTCGCCACGAGGCAACCGCCTGCCGGGATTGCCAGACCCATGAAGAACCCGTGCACGACATTTGTATTGACGTTGAACCGGGCAAGCCTCCACATACCGCACAGGGCGAAGATTATCGCTGCCGCCTTGCCGAATGTGCCGTAGCTTTGCATACAGAAGGCGTAAGCTAAGAATGCGGGTGCCACTCCGAACGAGCCGAGGTCACAAAGCGAATCCATTTCCTTGCCCAGTTCCGACGCCGCATTCAATGCCCGTGCAACTCGTCCGTCCATGCCGTCAGCTATCAACGCCAGCAAGATATACACCGACGCTAAGAAGAAGTCGCCTTCAAAGGTCGCGATGATTGATAGCATTCCGAAGAATAAATTTGCCGCCGTGCAAGCGTTTGGGAGTAGCCATTTCATTGGACTCACCTCTTGTAAGATTTTAGTCGGGCAAGCTGTCGAGTTCTTTTAAGTTCGTGCCGTCCGCGAAGATGATTTCCGTAATCTCAATGCGCAGGTCGTTTTTCCTAAAGCCATGCTTCATTGCGTCCACATCGGCTTTGATAAAGGGGTTGAGCGTCTTAGTCAGGTGGAAGGTCTGCAAGCCCTGCCCGATTATATCGATAGCAAAGGGCGTGTAGCTGTCGTTATCGTCCTTGCCGTTCAGGATAATGTTGCCGTGAACTTGAGCAAGCGGCTTATCGGAAAGAATACTAGCCTTTATCTCAATGTCAAGCGTCTGCGAAAAGCCGTATTCGTCACTGCCCTCGTTCTTTATGTTGAACTCTTTAACCTTGAAGATACTTTCCATTTGGCGAGCAATCGGCGCATTGAGTGAATCGAGTTTGCGCCTTAGCATACGACGATAGCCCTTGTAATAATCGCCAAAGCCCTTCGCGCCCGTGATGCGCCATTCAACATCCTCGGCAGGCTCCAACATCAATTCAACCTCAAAGCTGAACTTCATCTGCGGATTATTAATCAGCACCGTCATGAATCGGGAGTCGTCTCTTTGCACTGGCTTAGAAATACTTTTAATCTCGCAAGACGCCACCCCCGACTTTTTAAAGAAGTCTTGAGCCTCGGTTAAGTCGTTGGGAAAGGTTATCTTGCCCGTTAAAATGAATTCTTCCGCCGCCGCCCGCGCAGAGTTTACGAAGTCTGACTTAAGTTTATCGTAGTGGCCTTGCAATTCGTCCATTGAATACGCTGTGGGGGCAAACTTGAAGTTAATGTGCTCGGTCAAGATTTCTTCTGCCGCAGAGGCAATCACCTTGTCCAAGTCGACGTATCGTTTAAAAGTCTCAAGGTCGTGAGCCTCCATTGCTTGGCGGGCAAGGATTGAAGGGTTTTCGTTTAGCTGCTTGTGTTGATACCAGCTCCGACTAGCAAAGATACCGCCGACAATCAATATAAGCATAACGATGGCGGCAATACCTATATATTTTGGATTCATCTTATCAATTCAGGCCTCCTAAGGCGCGTCAAGTTCAAGGCTTGCTCCTCGCGCCACTTTTTTATTGCGGCGTGGTTGCCCGATAACAAAACCTCCGGCACGAGCTTGCCTTCAAAGTCTCGCGGGCGGGTGTATTGCGGATAACCTAACATGCCGTCGAAGAAAGAATCCGTTACCGCCGACTCCGCCGAACCCAAGACGTTGGGCAACATGCGTGCCACTGCGTCGACGATAACCATTGCAGGAAGTTCGCCACCAGTCAAGACGTAATCGCCGATTGAAATCAACTCGTCGGCAAGGTCATAAATCCTCGCGTCGAAGCCTTCATAGTGTCCGCAGATAAAAATGATTTGGTCAAGCGTCGACAGCTCCTTAGCCTTAGCTTGATTGAAGACTGCGCCGGCAGGGTCGGTGATGATTATCTTGCGCTTAACGTCGTCGGACTTGCTCAAAACGTCCCGCACTGCACGATAGACAGGCTCCGGCTTAAGTACCATGCCCGCCCCGCCTCCGAACGGTGAATCATCAACTTGCCTGTGCTTATCAAAGGCGAAGTCTCTTAGTTGCGTGAAGCGTATCGCCAAAATCTTTTTCTCGACGGCGCGTTTGATGATGCTCTCGCCGAAGACGCCCGCGAACATTTCTGGGAACAACGTTATAACGTCAATAAGCATTGGAATCAACGTCAATCCTCTTGGCGGCAATGTCAATCGAACGGACGAGGGTCTTGAGTGCGGGAATCAAAAGCTTGCCGTCAACCTCGAAGACATCATTGCTACCAGTCTTTAGGACGTTTGTCACGGTGCCTAGCCTCTTAACGTCGTCGAAAACTTCACAGCCGATAATGTCGAACGTGTAATACTCTCCGTCGTCGAGGGGCGCGGCGTCAGCTCTGTCGACAGTCAGAAATTTATTCGTCAAAGCTCGTGCGTCTTCGCGACTGTCCACGCCCGCGAACTTGATAAACAGTTGCCCGCTAATGTGTTTGACTTCCTCGACGTTGAAGAGTTTGCCTCCGACGAAAATTTTTTCCAAGCCGTCGAAGCGTCCTTCAAAGTCAGTCAGCGGAATGATTCTAAGTGTGCCGTCAAGCCCGCGTGCCGCGCCGACCTTCCCGACGATTATCTTATCCTCTGATTGCAATGATTTTGTCATCTTCCACCAATATTTCCACGTTCATAGCCTCGCGCAGGTTGTCGCCGACCTTCAGCTCCACTTGCCGATTAGTCGTGCCTTGAATGATTTCCGCGCCGAGTGCCAACTTCTCGAACGTCTCCTTGCGACGGCGTGCCTCGTCCAATCGTGCTTGACGCGGAGCCATCTCATTGCCGAAGAAGTTCCTAATCTGCGGCTCATGCTGAGGACTTCTATCCAGCTCGCGTTGCATGTCGATGTTAATCTGCTTGAGTTCAAGCTCCATTTGCTCAGCGACCTTAACAGCCTCGTCGACGAGCCGCGCACGAAGTTTCTCGGTGAGTTTTGCCTTCACGGTAATGGGTACTGTAACGTTAATACTATTCATTGTCTTATCTCCTTTCATTTGACTTAGTTTAACAGGTAATTCTTCAAAGTCAATCGGAAAAGTTTTTCTTGTCGCTGATTAAGACCGTGATATAATTCCTGGCAAGAGGTGATGATTATGATTAAGCATTGGCGGAAACTTTTGGCGGCGGCTTTAATCGGCGGGAACTTGCTTTGCTTGCCGATAGCTGACGCTGAGTTTAAAACTTATACAGCAATGGGCGTGGACTATGGCAACGAGCTTGAGTCGCAGGATATTGTTAAGCTCCGCGCACGCGACAAGGCGATTAAAAATGCCGTCAAGCAGGCAGGCGTTTATCTTAAGACTTACTCGCGCTCGGTGAATAACGAGCTTACTGACGACGAGATAACCGCGATAACCAGCAACACCTATGAAATCGTCGGCGAAGTCAGATACAACCAAGTCGCTAAGCAAGTGACTGACCAAGTGATTTTGATTATGTGGGAGGCGACGGTTGATGTTAAGGTCGACGACGGCGAGATTGCAAATTGGGTTAAGCGCGACTCTGACGAACGCTCCAAGCTGATAATGCAGACCCGCGAGACTAACGAAGTTGCCGCCGATAATGAACGCAAAGTTGAAGACCTTCGCAAGCGTGCCAACAATGTCACGGACGAAGCTGGACGTGCTCAACTCAAAAAAGAATTCGAGCAAGCTGATAACGAGTTCTTATACAATCAGAAAATCGAGGAAGGCAACCGCGCCTCTTATAAAGGCGAATCCAATGAGGCGGAAAAGTTTTATTCCGAGGCGATTGAACTTAATCCAAACGCCCCGATTGCGTATGTCATGCGCGGCAACCTTTATTCCAATAATCTCATCTCGCTAAAGTATAAGCTGGATGACATTAAGCTTAAATCTCACGGCAACAGCGCGGCGACTTATTACAAGTTAGCGTTGGCAGATTTTGATAAAGCTTTGGCTCTTACTCCTAATGACGCGGAAATTTATACCCACCGCGGCTTTGCTCATCAAAACTTCGAGAAATACCCGCAAGCCCTTGCCGATTACAGTAAGGCTCTGCAGATTGATTCGGCGTGTTTGCAAGCTTATATGTATCGTAGCATGTATTATCGTTTTGTTAAGAAGGATAATCGGTTGGCGTTGACGGATTTAAACAAAGCTATTGATTTGAATCCCAATAAGGCGGGCGGCTATTCCATGCGCAGTTTGATTTACAAGGAAGAAGAGAAATACGACCTTGCACTTGATGACTTGGATAAGGCGATTGCACTTGAACCAAATAATATGCACTTCTATTACTTCCGCGCCGACGTTTACAAGGAAGTAAAAATGTACAACAGGGCGATTGACGATTACACCAAATACATTGAGATTGCCGAGCGCGAAGACCCTATGAATGTTTTGCTTAAATGGATGTACTATCATCGCGGTGAATGTTATCAAGCCCTCGGCGACACGGCTAAGGCTCAAGCCGATATGCACAAATACAACGAACTTAAATAGTTGCGGACGGCGGCGGGTGATAGGAAAAGTTTTTCTTGTCACTAGCCGCTTTTTTGGTGTACAATGCGGGAAAAATTTTCGGGGAGTGATTACATGAGCGACGAGACCAAGACGGTCAGTGATGAGACGCGAATGTTTAGCTTTGGCGTCGAAGAGAACCGTGCGCAGAAAGTCATAAAGAACGCATATAAAGCAATGACTGAGAAGGGCTATAATCCTGTGCACCAACTGGTCGGTTATCTTTTGAGTGGCGACCCTGCGTATGTAACGAGCTATCTTGAGGCGCGTAGCATGATTCGCAAGGTCGAACGTGACGAACTGTTAGAAGAATTGGTACGAGCTTACCTTGAACGACTGGAGGGCAGGCGGTGAGGGCACTTGCTCTGGACATTGGCGACAAGACGATTGGCGTTGCCGTGAGTGACTTACTCGGCATAACCGCGCAGGGTGTCGAGACAATCCGCCGCAAATCGAATAAGGACGACTTGAAACGCCTTAGCGAACTAGTCACGCGATACGAGGCGACGACCTTTATTATCGGCTTGCCAAAGAACATGGACGGCACTGAGGGCACGCGTTGCGAACTGGTAAGAAAGTTTGCGGCGAAGCTTAGCGCGGCGTTCCCAGGTGTCAATCAAATCTTTTGGGACGAACGCTTAAGCACGGTTGCGGCGACTAAGAATTTAATTGCGGCTGATGTCAGTCGTCGCAAGCGCAAGCAAGTTATCGACAAGATGGCGGCAGTTTATATCTTGCAAGGCTGGCTGGATTCTAATTAGGAATGAGGAATGTGAAATGGATAAACGCGAAGATATTTTGGACGATGATTTTGTTATTGAGATGACTGACGACAAGGGAAACGTCTTTTACTATGTCGAGGAAATGATTATCCCCGTCGACGGCGAAAACTTTGCTCTGTTGATTGAAGTTAAAGACGAAGCGCACGGCGAAGGTTGCGATTGCGGCTGTTGCGATGATGAGGTTGTCATTGCTAAGGTTATCATAAACGAACATGGCGAAGAGGAATTCATTGAGCCGACTGATGAGGAGTTCGAGAAGGTTCAAGCGGTCTACGACAAACTTTTGGATGAGGAAGCATGAGCATACCCGACGACAAAAAAATTCTTAGCGAAGCCGATACCAAGCAGATAACAATCCCTTCACGCCGCGCAGGCAAAAAGACACTTCGGCAGAGGCTGAGCACTTCCCTTAGCGAACTGCGCGAGGAAATCTCAATGCGTTACGTGGCGACTGTGGCTGGGGCAGTGTTTGCTTGCGTGGTAGTTATCGGCGCAGTGTTAGTCTTTGCTGATCCTTCCGTTGCACAATTCCAAACGCCTGTTCAAACTGAGACGCCAACCGATACCGTCATTGAGGAGGAACGGCGCATTAACGTAAAGATTCGCGAAGGGCTATCGACTGCCGAGATTGCCGAACGCTTAGCGGAGAAAGACATTATCGACAGCAGCTTGAGGTTCAGACTCTTTGCAAGGATTTACGGCTACGATGACAAGTTCCGACCAGGCTCTTACACCTTTACAACTAACATGAGCGATGAAGAAGTCTTCGAAAAGCTTTTGACGGGCGAAAAGACCGTTGTCCGATTCACAGTGCCCGAAGGCTTTGGTGTCAAGGAGATTGCCGAGCGTCTTTATAATCTTGACCTCGTGGACAAGGAAGACTTCCTTAAGGCGGCGGAGGACTTCGCGCCCTATGACTACATGCGCAAGCGTCAAAATGTTTTCTTCGCGGCGGAGGGTTTCCTCTTCCCTGATACTTACAACGTCGATAGCGACATTGAGATTGACGAGATATTAACGCTTATGGCTGGCAACTTCGACGACCGCTTAACGCCCACAATGCGTGTCACTGCCGAGAAGATGGGCTTATCGGTTTACGACTTGATAACGCTTGCCTCGCTTGTCGAGCGTGAAGTCCGTTTCCCTGAAGACCGTCCGATTGTCGCGCAGGTTTTGTTAAAGCGGCTCAAGCTGAACATGCCCCTGCAAACCGACGCGACTTTGCAATACCTAATGGACGCGCCTAAGGAGGATGTCTCTGTCGAAGACACGCAGATTGATTCGCCGTACAACACCTATCAACATACAGGCTTGCCGCCCGGACCGATTGCCAATCCGGGCATGGCGTCGATAACGGCTGTCCTGCACCCCGCCGACACCGATTATCTTTACTTCGTGTCGGACAGACTAGGGCACAATCATTACGCTTACACTTACGAGGAGCATTTGAACCTTGTCAATCAATATCGTTAAGCCGGAACTGCTAGCACCTGCTGGGAACCTTGAGAAATTGCAGGCGGCGTTAATTTATGGCGCGGACGCTGTATACTTCGGCGGGAAGAATTTCAGCTTGCGGGCGTTCGGTGACAATTTCACACGCGAAGAGATTATACAAGCCGTCGAGTTCACTCACGGACGCGGCAAGAAGATTTATGCGGCAGTCAACGTCTTCGCCCGAAACGTCGACTTAAACGCGCTAGCTGACTACTTGAACTTCTTGTACAGTGCCGGCGTCGACGCGGTGTTAGTTTCCGATTTAGGCGTTCTGTCTTTGGCTAAGGAGACGGGCTTAAAGATTCACATAAGCACGCAAGCCAACGTCACAAACTGGCGGGCGGCGAAGTTCTTTCATGACCTCGGCGCAAGTCGAATTGTCCTTGCCCGCGAATTAACCTGCGTGGAGCTTGAGACGATTAAACGGAACTGCGCGGCTGAGTTGGAAGTCTTCATTCACGGAGCAATGTGCATATCGTATTCGGGACGCTGTTGGCTGTCGAAATACCTTACTGGTCGCGACGCCAATCAAGGCGCGTGTACTCATTCATGTCGTTGGAAATACAATCTGGTCGAGGAGACACGTGCGGGCGAATACTTTCCTGTCGGCGAGGACGAGCGCGGCTCCTACGTCATGAACTCGAAAGACCTTTGCTTACTTCCCTGCCTCGATAAGGTGATTGCAAGCGGCGTGTCGTCATTAAAGATTGAAGGACGCATGAAGAGTGTTAATTACGTGGCGGGCGTCGTCAAGGTTTATCGGGCGGCGATTGATTCGTACTTCGACGGCGGCTTTAATGTTCGTGGCGAGTGGCTTGCCGAATTGGACAAGGTTGCACATCGACCGTACACGACGGGATTTTTCTTAAGCGACGATAAGCCGACGGAAATTTATTCCACGTCAAAGCCGAGCCGAGCTTCTGACTTCTTAGGGATAGTTCGAGCCTTCGACGTGGCGACGATGACGGCTACGATTGAACAACGCGGCAAGTTCAACGTCGGGCAGCGTGTCGAGTTCCTTCAACCAAAAGGCAAGACGTTCACGCAGACGATAACGGCAATGCACGACGCGGACGGCTTAGAGATTTTATCAGCACCACATGCTCAACAAATCGTAAGAGTTCCAGTCGTTGAGCCTGTGGAGATTTGGTCACTGATGAGGAGTTGATAACGATGAGTTTCTGGAGAAATATTTTTGGCGGCGCAGAGGAAGACGCTGAACCTGTTGCCGCCGTCAACTTAGAAAACGGCGTGCGCGTGGCGGGTCGTGCTGAAGGTCGTGTGCAAGGCGTCGGCTTTAGGTTCTTCGTGCAGAGCAACGCTAAGGCTATGGGCATTACTGGTTGGGTCAAGAACATGAGCGACGGCTCCGTAACTATGGAACTGCAAGGCGAGGCTCCGACTGTCGAACGGCTCATTGCTAAGATTAAACGCGGCAACGATTGGATTAAGGTCACGAACTACACAGCCAGTGATTTGCCCGTCGTCAAAGGAGAGAATACATTTGCAATCAGATACTAACATCGTGCGCAAGGCAGGACGTGCCGTAGGTCGCGTGCAACGAGTTGGCTTTCGACGTTTCGTTCAAGCAGAGGCAAGGTCGCGTGGCTTGACAGGTTGGGTTAAGAACATGCCTGATAGCTCCGTTACAATGGAAATGCAAGGTGAGCCGCTCCTTATTGAAGAACTTATCGAACGAATAAATTTGGGCAGAGGTCGAATCAAAGTCACGAGCTTTGAAATTAGCGACTTGCCAACAGTGGAAGGGGAGAAACGATTTGCAATCAAACGCTGAGGGCGTCAACGTCAAGCGTATCTTGGTCTTGAACGGATCGAACTTGAACTTGCTAGGCACACGCGAGCCAGAGATATACGGACGGACGACGCTTAACGATATAAACGAACTACTGCGCTTGCGGGCAAAGGAGTCCGGTGTCGACACGATAGACTTCTTGCAATCGAATTTCGAGGGCGAATTGGTCGAGGCAATTCAGAAGGCTCGCGGGCGATACGATTTCATTTTGCTTAACGCGGGAGCTTTGACGCATTACAGCATTGCCCTGCGCGACGCGATAGCTGCTGTACCTGTGCCCGTGATTGAGTTGCACTTGTCGAACATTCACCGCCGCGAAGAG
This sequence comes from Selenomonadaceae bacterium, assembly GCA_017534385.1. GTDB lineage: Bacteria > Bacillota > Negativicutes > Selenomonadales > Selenomonadaceae > Quinella. The sequence goes on along the minus strand of JAFWCT010000049.1, from coordinate 44,592 downwards.
TTCAGGCATAAGTCAGTTCTTGCGCCAGTCGTCATGGGACAGATTTGCGGCTTCGGCGTCGACAGCTACATTGCCGCCCTTGACATTGCCATTAGGAAGATTCAGAAGGATACCAAATGAATGAACGAGCGACTGATTAGACTACAAGATAAGATTGCCGCCGAAGAACTCGACGCCGTGTTGATAACGAAGGTTCCGAACGTGACTTACTTTAGCGGCTTTCGCGGCGATAGCTCGGCACTTTTAATCGGCAAGAACTTCCGCAAACTCATCACCGACGGACGCTATACCGAACAGGCAATCACTCAAGCAAAAGGTTTTACGCTGGTCGAGCAGACGGACGGGCTTTACAAGAAAATCATTGACGAGATAAAAATCTCCGGCTGTAAGCGTGTCGGCTTCGAGGGGCTGACGATGACTGTTGCCGAGCACAGCTACCTGAAGAAGGAGCTTAAAGGCATCGAGTTCAAATCGGTTGCGTTGGATAAGCTTAGGCAAGTCAAAGACGCGGCAGAGATTGAAAACATTCGCAGGGCGTGCGATATTGCTGACGACGCCTTTAAGAAAGTTTTGGCAGTTATCAAGCCTGGCGTCCGTGAAGTCGAGGTTGCGGCGGATTTGGAATACTTCATGCGTCGACTTGGCTCCGAGGCGGCGGCGTTCACGACGATTGTCGCATCAGGTTGGCGAGGTTCCCTTCCACACGGCACGGCGTCCGATAAGACAATCTGCGCGGGCGAACTCATCACGATGGATTTCGGCGCGACGTTCAACGGCTATTGCTCCGACATCACGCGGACGGTTTGTGTAGGCAAGGCTACGGCTGACCAACGCAAGATTTATAATCTCGTGCTTGATGCGCAACTTCATGGCTTAGAAGTCATCACGGCGGGCAAGGGTGGTGTGGAAACTGATTCGGCGGTTCGTGAACGATTGACGGCGGCGGGCTACGGCAGATTCTTTGTTCACGGCTTGGGGCACGGCGTCGGACTTGAGATTCACGAGGAACCACGCCTTAGCAAGCTGAGCAAGTGCGAACGTCTCCTGCCCAATATGATTGTCACTGACGAGCCGGGCATTTACATAGAGAACTTCGGCGGCGTGAGGATTGAAGACACCGTATTAGTCACGAGCGGCAAGGCACAATCTTTGACACGTTCGCCAAAAGACTTGATAGAGCTTTAAACTAAAAAGCCTCCTCCACAAACGGAAGAGGCTTTTTTATTGCCGTCAAGGTGTCTTCCAAAAGTCATCGTCGAACAGAATTTTCCCCGCGTCCACTTGATGACGTAAAAGCTCTTCTGCCTTGCCGAGTTGCGGGTCGCTTGCCGTGTCAAGGTTGAGGTCGTAGAGCGGATGCAACGTCGGTTGCGACTTAATCTCCACGTCAGGCGAAATGCCAACGCCGTCAATGCACTTGCCATTAGGCGTGTAGTAGCGTGCAATCGTCAACTTCAAGCCATCATTGTGCGCCATAGGGATAAGCGTCTGTACCGAGCCTTTGCCGTAAGAAGTTTCACCGACGACGATAGCCGCCTTTGTATCTTGCAAGGCACCGCTTAGAAGTTCGGCGGCACTCGCGCTGTTGCCGTCAAGCAGAACGACAATCGGAAACTTCGCCGCAGGCAAGTCCGAGGTGTAAACTTCGCTTGAGCCGTCGCGTTTAATCACGGAAGTCACCGTACCCGCCGGCACAATCTCTTGAGCGACCTCAACGCAACTGGTTATGACTCCGCCGGGATTTTGCCGCATATCTAGGACAAGACCTTTCATGCCGTCGCGTTTAAGTTCGGCAAGCGTCTTCTTGAACTCGTCGCCGGTGTTCTCGCTGAAGTTGGAAATCTTCATGTAAGCAAGGCGGTCATCAATCATCTTGCCCGCCACAGTCTTGACATGAATGTTTTCCCGCGTCAAGTTGTAAGTCATATCCTCCGAGCCTTCGCGATGAATCAGGAGTTCGACGGGCGTACCAATCTCGCCGCGAATCTTCAAAGCCACTTCGCCTGGAGCAATCTCCGTAACGGGCAAGCCGTCCACCGCTAAAATCTCGTCGCCTGCTTGAAGCCCAGCCCTTTGCCCTGGTCCGTCGGGAATGACGTTGACGACTTGAACGCCGCCGTTCTTGAAGCCCATGTATACTCCAATGCCTCCGAATGAGCCGCTGGTCTCCGCACGCAGTTGGCTATACAGTTGCGGCGCAAGATAAACCGAGTGCGGGTCGCCCAAAGAATTCACCATACCATTAATTGCACCGTCGATTAGGTTCCGCCTGTCAACGTCCTGAACATAATTGCTTTCAATGAATCTCATCGCGACAAAGAATCTGCCGAGGTCAAACGCATTGCTACCTGAATTGATTCCTAAGACAAAACACACTAGCCCCAAAGTCAACGCCGCGCTTATAAGTGCCGTTAAGATGATTCCGCCAAAAAATTTCTTCTTCAAGGCGTGACCTCCTCTCGCAAAAGTTTTCGCAACTATATCAGTTCAATCTGAAAAAATTATTAAAGAATGTTTGCCGCTAGCCACGGATTGTGTTAAGATTAGCCGCAGAAAAAATTCGGAGGGACATGGAATGAAATCAATTTGCGTGATACCTGCGCGGTACTCTTCGACGAGACTGCCGGGCAAGCCGCTTGCTGACATTTGCGGCAAGCCAATGATTTGTCGCGTGTGGGAAAGGGCAAGCCGTGCAAGGTCTGTGGCTGAAGTTATCGTTGCCACTGACGACGAAAGAATCCTAAGAGCCGTCGAAGAACACTCTGGGCGGGCGATGATGACTCGTGCTGACCATAAGACTGGCACCGACCGCCTTGCCGAAGTCGCGGAGCATTTCCCTGACGTAGAAGTTGTCGTCAACGTGCAGGGCGATGAGCCGTTAATTGAACCGAGCTTGATTGATGAACTCGTCGCACAGTTCGTTGAGGATAAAGATTTACAGATGGCGACCGTTGCCACCGAACTAACCGACGCCGCCGAGATGAACAACCCTAACAATGTCAAGGTCGTCCTCGACATGAACGATAACGCGTTGTACTTCTCGCGCTCACTGATTCCTTATCCTCGCAACGCCGGCAAGTCACCCGTCTTTAAGCACATAGGCATTTATGCTTATCGGCGGCAGTTCTTGATTGATTATGCAAAGATGAAGTCGACGCCCCTTGAGCAAGCTGAATCCCTCGAACAGCTCCGCGCCCTTGAGAACGGCTTTAAGATTCGCGTGATAAAAAGTTCGTGTCAGTTCATTGGCGTCGACACCGAGGAGGATTTGCGGCTCGTCAACGAAATTTATCGGGAGGCAACGTCATGAATAAAGTTAAGGTTGGAGACATTGAGATTGGCGGCGGCAAGTTGGTATTGCTTGCAGGGCCGTGCGTGCTTGAAGGCTTGGAACGTAGCTTGAGGATTGGTCGACGCGCCAAAGAGATTGCTAAGCGTTTGAACATGCCGTATATCTTTAAGGCGTCGTTCGATAAGGCAAACCGTTCATCGATTAAGAGTTATCGCGGACCAGGGCTTGAGGAAGGCTTAAAGATTTTGGCGGCGATTAAGCGTGAATTGAACGTCCCGATTGTCACGGACATTCACGAGACGTATCAAGCCGCCCCCGTCGCCGAGGTCGCTGACATCTTGCAAATCCCCGCGTTCCTGTGTAGGCAGACTGATTTACTTATTGCCGCCGCCAAGACTGGCAAGGTTGTCAACGTCAAGAAGGCGCAATTCCTCTCTGCAAGCGACATGATTAACGTCGTCGATAAGCTCCGCAGTCAAACGGAAAAGATTATGCTCACGGAGCGCGGCACTTCCTTTGGTTATAATAATCTCGTCGTGGACATGCGCGGCTTGCCGATAATGCGCGGCTTCGGTTGTCCAGTGATATTCGACGGAACTCACAGCGTTCAACTGCCGGGCGGCGCAGGTTCGTCTTCAGGCGGTCAACGCGAATTCGTAGCTCCATTAGTTCGGGCGGCGTGTGCAGTCGGCGTGGACGGTTTGTTCTTGGAAGTGCATGACAATCCGGCGGAAGGACTTTCGGACGGCGCGAATATGATTGCCCTTGACGACTTGGAAAAAATCTTATCGGACGCATTGAAGGTTCAAGAGGTGTTTAGATGATTAAAGATAAAGCGATAGAAACTTTGCGGATTGAGGCGGCGGCGATTGAGGCTTTGATTGCTCGCGTCGACGACGAATTTATCTCGGCAGTCGAAAGGATTATGAGTTGTCGCGGACGCGTGGTCGTGACTGGCATGGGCAAAAGTGGACACGTCGGCAGGAAGATTGCGGCGACTCTTTCTTCAACGGGCACGCCGTCATTCTTCATGCACCCCGCCGAGGCTTATCACGGCGATTTAGGTATGCTCACCGAACGCGACATACTCATTGCCATATCGAATAGCGGCGAGTCGTCGGAGATTGTCAATATCTTACCAGTTGTGCGCAGGATTGGCGCGGAGATTATCGCCATGTGCGGCAAGCGGACTTCGACACTGGGCAAGAACTGCGATTACTTTATCAATATCGGCGTCGACCGCGAAGCTTGTCCCCTAGGCTTAGCCCCCACTGCCTCGACGACGGCAACTCTTGCTATGGGCGACGCCTTGGCTATGGCTTTAATGGACGAGAAAAACTTTACGTCAAACGACTTTGCATTATTCCACCCCGGCGGCGCACTCGGCAGGAAACTTCTTCTTACAGTCGGCGATGTCATGCACAGCGGCAAAGACAATCCACTTGTCACAGTCGGAGCCACTGCTAAGGACGCACTCTTTGAGATGACTTCAAAAGGTTTGGGCGCAGTCTCGGTCGTCGACAAGCAAAATAAATTCGTCGGGCTGGTCACGGACGGGATAATACGTCGCGCACTGGAAAAGAGTCGTAGCTTCATTGATGAGCCGGTTGAACATATCATGTTTGAACAGCCACTAATCATTAGCGCGGACAAGTTAGCGGCGGCGGCTCTGTCTGTCATGGAAAAGCATAAGCCGCGCCCCGTGACAGTCTTGCCCGTCATAGACGAAAACGATTTCCCCGTCGGCATGATTCACATAACGGACTTACTAAGGCAAGGTGTGGTTTGATATGAAGATTACGGGCGACGCTATCGACAGGGCACAACGTGTTAAGCTGATGATATTCGACGTGGACGGCGTGTTGACTGACGGCGGCATTTATCACGGCGCGAACGGCGAACTGTTTAAGGCTTTCCATTGCCGCGACGGTTTCGGGATAACGCTGGCTCATTCATGCGGCTTGAAGTCGGCGATAATCACGGGCAGGACTTCGGCGATGACTGCTTACCGCGCTAACGAGCTGAAGATTTCCGCCGTCATGCAGGGGCAGATGAACAAGCGCGATGCTTATAAGAAGATTAAGGAGCAGTTCGGCTTGACGGACGAGGAGATTTGCTACGTTGCTGATGACGTGATTGACTTGCCAGTCTTCGTGCAAGTGGGCTTTCGTGCGGCGGTTGGTGATGCGTCCCCTGAAGTCATTGAGCGGGCGCATTACGTTGCAAATCATTTCGGCGGACGCGGTGCCGTTCGAGAGATTATAGAATTTATTTTAAAGGCAAAAGGATTTTGGGCGGGTATTATCGAACGCTACACTGCGCCGGAATTCGACGACAAGGAATTGACTGCGCTTAACCAATAAACATTCGGAGGAAGATATGCTTTATAAGACGCTGATGTTGATGAGTAGATTGATACGACTCCTGCCCTATGACGTGCTGTTATTCTTTGGGAAGGTGTTCGGGCATTTGTATTATCTGCTTGTCAAAAAACAGCGGGAACGGGCGGTTGCACAGATGATGCCGGCACTTAACATTTCGGAGGCGGAGGCTCGTCGATTAGTTCGGGCGTCGTTCATAAACTTGGCGCGCAACATGCTAGACATCATGTATATGCCCAACCTCAACGAAAAGAACTTATCACAGTACATAGAGATTGACCATTTGGAACGAATGAAGGCGGCATTGGCTGAAGGACATGGTGTCGTTGTCTTGACGGGGCATATCGGCACATGGGAATGGCTAAGTGCGGCGTTCACACTCAACGGACTGCCCGTGACGGCAATAGCAAAGCTTCAACCTAACGCGGAGTATTCGCGAGTGCTTGACGATTTGCGGGCGACGATTCACGTTGAGATATTCAATCGTGGGACTAATGAACTTCGAGCGGCGGGGCGTGCACTAAAGGAAGGAAAGATATTGGGATTCCTCGCCGACCAAGACGCCGGACCCGGCGGAGCCTTTATAAGCTTTTTGGGTAAGACTGCCTCGACGCCAATGGGACCGGCTGTCTTTGCAAGGCGATTTAATGCACCAGTCTTGCCGGCGTTTATCATACGTAAAGACAACGGGCGGCACTTAGTTAAAATCGGTGAAGTCATGCACTTCGAAGACACTGGAGATACCGACGCCGACCTTTTGCGCTTTACCGAACAGATGACAAAGATTTTGGAGCAAGTCATACGCGAGCACCCGACGCAGTGGCTTTGGTTTCAAAAGAGATGGAATACGCCGCCCGAAATGCAAAAGACTAATAAGCATCACACCGTTAAGGTTCGGAAGAAATCATCGGAGGGAAGTCAATGAGCACACGAAATAAAATCTTGATAGCCGCGCTTGTAATTTTTTTTGTGTGCGTGGTAGTTTGGGCAATTCGCACGACACCTTCCGAGCCGCCGCCGATAGAAAAAGTTGAGCCGCCGACCGTCATTGAGTACGAGGGCAACACAATCGTTGAGGAGCAAGACGGCAAGATAATTTGGGAGCTGACCTGCGACAAGATGCGTATCGACACCATAACGCAGAACATTGAGCTTGACGGCGTGAAGGGTAAGTTCTATCAGTACGACGACGAGGAAGAACGAGTTTGGGAGCTGACTGCGAAGACGGGCATTTACTACCAGACCTCAAAGAATATCATGGTTGAAGGCGACGTTGATATTACGAACAGCGAAGGTTCACAGCTCTTGACGGACAAGCTTGAATGGTTCGCCGAACAAGGCTTGCTGAGTGCGGCGGGTGATGTCAAAGTCAAGAATAAGGACGGCGCGAAACTTCGTAGCGATAAAGTCGAGTGGTTCACGGGCGAGGATAAGATTATTGCGACGGGCGGCGTTAAGATTTCTAAGGACGATATGCGCGGCTTCGGCGACCTAGCTTATGCCGATAACGAGTTTAAACATTTCGGGTTGTTAGGACATGCCAAAGTTCTTAAGGGCGTCAAGGATATGGAGGAGGCTTTCTAATGATAAAAAAAATCTGCGCGGCGTGCGTGGCGGCAATGCTAATAAGTTCGGTGGCAATGGCGGAGGATAAGAAAGACAACTTGCCCAGTGAAGTCAATGCCGACGCTATCGAATACGACATGAACACGGGCGTTGTTGCGGCGGAAGGGAATGTTCTTCTTAAACACGGCACGGCTAAGGCGACGGGGCTTCACGCACTCTTCAACGTCAACACTAAGGAGGCGCACCTTATCGGCAATGTCATCGTCGTGCGCGAAGACATGCGCATAACCTGCAACGCCTTGATGAGCAACGGGCAAGGTCACATGATGGCGGATGGCAACGTTATCGCTACGCAGAACCTTGCACCTAACGAGAAATATCCCAACGGTGACACGCGCACTTTCACGGGCGAGCATATCGATTACTTCCCCGACGACCGCAAGCACGTTGTCATACCGGACGGCGGCTTTGCAAAGAGTGAGGTCGAAGGGACTTTCACGGCTGATAAAATGGAAGGTTGGATAGACGACGAACGCTACATAGGCACGGGCAATGCGCACCTTATCAGCACGCAACGCAATCTTGAGGCGGGTGGCGACCAAGTCGACTACTACGGCAAGCAGGAGGGTAAAGCAGTTGTCACGGGCAATGCTTGGGCTATTCAAGACAATAACACCATTCGCGGCAATCGCCTGACGGTTTATCTTGCTGACGACGGAACCTTGAAGGCTGAACCCAAAGTCCAAATGCCCGAAGAGTTTGGCAAGGCCTTCGAGCAACCCGCGCAGGTCGAGGAAGAGAAGTCCGCCGAAGAAACCGTTACGATTAATCCAGACGAGGCGACGACTAATGAATCTTGAGGCACGCGACTTAGTAAAATCGTTCAAAGGTCGCACGGTCGTCAACAAAGTGTCGCTCAAGGTGGAAACGGGCGAGATAGTCGGCTTACTCGGGCCCAATGGCGCGGGCAAGACTACTTCCTTTTATATGATGGTCGGGCTTGAGCGTCCTGATTCGGGTAGCGTCTTTATCTCCGACGTGGATATCTCAAAGCTACCAATGTATAAGCGGGCGGAGCTGGGGATAAGCTACCTCACGCAAGAGGCGTCTATCTTCCGCAAGCTCACAGTCGCCGAAAACATCATGGCAATCCTTGAGACGCTCAACCTAAGCAAAGAAGCTCGACGCAAGAAGCTTAACGAGTTGCTCCGCGAGTTCAGCATACGCCACGTTGAGAAACGCAAGGGTACGGAGCTTTCAGGCGGTGAACGTCGGCGCGTAGAGATTGCGCGTTGTCTTGCCTTAGAGCCGAAGTTTATCTTGCTTGACGAACCTTTTGCCGGCGTCGACCCTTTGGCGGTGGCTGACATTCAAGAGATTATCAAATATCTCAGGAAACGCGGCATGGGCATTTTGATAACTGACCACAACGTCCGCGAGACACTGCACATAGTCGACCGCGCCTATATCTTGAACGAGGGAAAGATTTTGTTGGAAGGCTCCGCCAATGAGATTGCCAACAGTGATATCGCCAAAAAGTTTTATCTCGGCACGAATTTTACATTGTAAAGGAGCGATAAAAATGGCATTGATAACGGTGAACATAAATGACAAGGCGTTAGAGGTTCTCGAAGCCTACACAGAACGGAAAGACATCAGCGTATCAGAATTTATTCGGCGTGCGGTACTTGAAAAGCTCGAAGACATAGAAGACATTCAAGCGGCAGACGCGGCATACGCAGAGTACTTGAAAAACCCCGTGACGATTTCACACGAACAATTTTGGCGGGAGCTTGAAGCGGTATGAAAAAGTTTTCTGTAGACTACGACCCGCACGCCTTGAAGAAAATGCGTAAGCTTGATGCGTCCGTTCGTAAAAGGATTAAGCAATGGATTGAAACAAACCTAGAAGGTTGCGAAAATCCGCGTCGGCGTGGCAAGCCGCTGGAAGGAGAGCTAAGCGGCTTTTGGCGTTATCGTGTTGGCGATTATCGAATCATTGCTGAGATTCAGGACGACAAGATTATAATTTTCGTCATCAACGTGGATAAGCGTAATGATATTTACAAATGAATCATGAACAGCTAATCGGAGGTCATTGAATGCGCCTTAGGATACTTGACAGATATATTTTTCAAGAAGTCGTCTTCGCGTTCTTATTTGCAATATGCGCGTTCACGGCGGTTTTCATAGGTTCGGGCACGCTGTTTAGGATTGCACGCTACATCACCGACTACGGCGCGAGCTTTTCTTCCGTGGTGAAGATTTTTATCTACGGCTTGCCCAATATCATCATGTGGACGTTCCCAATGTCCATGCTCTTGGCAACGCTCCTAACCTTCGGGCGACTTAGTAGCTCAAGCGAGATTACTGCCATGAAGTCTTGCGGGATAAGTTTCAGCCGCATTGCCGCGCCCGCAATCTTTTTGGGCATGATTGTCACCATCTGCGCGATTCTCTTTAATGAACACGTCGTGCCCTGGGCAAACACTGCTTATAACAACGTCGTCTATTACGAGATTCAAGGCAACACAGAGCTTAAGTCGCAAGATCATATCATCGTTAAGGAACTCAACGGCGACCGAATGGAACGGCTGATTTATGCCCGCGAGTATAAGGCGCAAAATGAAATCTTGGAAGGCGTGACGATGCAACTTTTCAACGAGGAAGGCAAGGTTACCCATGTCGAGAACGCGACCTATGCCGAGTGGCGCAACGAGCAATGGGTTATGCATGACGGCATGGTTTATGATTTCTCCGACGAGGAACGAACGCGCACGATGAAGTTCGACCAGCAAATCTTGCCTGTCAAGGCGAGTCCGCGTCAAATCGTCCGCGAGCAGAAGAAGACTGAGGAACTTACGATGAGCGAGCTTAAAGCACAGATTGCAATCATGAAGTCGCAGTACGTCAACACAAACAAATTGGAGACGGAGCTTTATCAACGCGTGACAGTTCCCATGGCAAGCTTAATCTTTGCGCTAATCGGTGTGCCCTTAGGACTGCAACCGACGCGCACGCCGTCATCAATGGGCTTTGCGCTAAGCGTCTTGATAATCTTCCTGTACTACGCGGTCATGACGCTAGCCAACGCAATCGCACGCGGTGGAGCAATCCCGCCGATTTACGCCGTGTGGATTCCGAACGTCATCGGATTAATCGCAGGCTTTGTCTTAATCTATCGGGCGTCGAGGTGATTGGCATGAAAAGATTTTCTGCTGAGGCTGATGAGGCAAGAGTCAAGAAGCTTTACGAGTTCGAGGACAAGCAACGTGCTGAAGGCTTTAAACTGATTGCGGGCGTCGACGAGGCTGGTCGCGGCTCCTTAGTCGGTTCAGTACTCGTGGCGGCAGTTATCTTGCCAGAGGACTTGTACCTTGCCCGCCTTGACGACTCAAAGAAACTCTCCGCCAAAGTCCGCGAGCAACTCTACGACGAAATCATTGACGCGGCGATAAGTTGGAATGCTGTTCGCGTCGAGGTCGAGGAGATTGACACGTTCAATATTTATCAAGCAACGCTTAAAGGCATGAGACGCGCCGTTGAAGGTCTGAACGTTCAGCCCGACTTCGTTTTGACTGACGCAATGCACGTTGAGTTTGACGGGATTAAGTCGCTGTCGATTGTTCACGGCGATGCGTTGAGTGCGTCGATTGCAGCCGCCTCGATTATCGCTAAGGTGACACGCGACCGCTTGGCTGACAAGTGGGCTTTGCAATATCCCGGCTATGGCTTTGAACACAATCGCGGCTATGGCACGCAAGAACACCTTGACGCTATCGAAAGGCTAGGAGCAAGCCCGATTCATCGTCATTCGTTCAATCCAGTTAAAAGCATGTTAGGGAGGTAGATTCATGAACTTGGAAGTTGGTATCGTCGGTTTGCCCAACGTCGGCAAGTCGACGCTTTTTAATGCGATAACTAAGGCGGGCGCGGAGGCGGCTAATTATCCCTTCTGCACGATTGAACCTAACGTCGGAGTGGTAGCCGTGCCCGACAGTCGTCTTGAGGTCTTGACTAAGCTTTACAACTCTAAGAAGACGACGCCGGCCTCTGTTAGGTTCGTGGACATTGCCGGACTTGTCAAGGGCGCGTCTAGGGGCGAGGGGCTTGGCAACAAGTTCCTTGAGCATATCCGCCAAGTCGATGCTATTGCGCATGTCGTGCGTTGCTTCGTGGACGAGAATATTACGCACGTTGCCGACACGATTGACCCGTTGCGCGACATTGATACGATTCAAACGGAACTTTGCCTTGCTGACCTTGACGTAGTGGACAAACGCCTTGCCAAGGTCGCTAAGCTTATGAAGTCGGGTAGCAAGGAGGCTAAACTTGAGGCTGAAGTTTTGGAACGCGTCAAGAATTCTTTGGACGAGGCAAAGCCTGCGCGGAGTCTCAGCTTGACGGACGATGAACTTGCGCTGATTCGGGACGTGAACTTGTTGACGCTTAAGCCGACGCTTTACATTGCCAACGTTGCAGAAGACGACCTTACAGAGGAGAATGCTTACGTTAAACAAGTTCGGGAGCTTGCCGCTAAGGAGGGGGCGCAAGTCGTCGTCATATGCGCTAAGGTCGAGTCGGAGATTGCCGAGCTTGACGCCGACGAGGCTAAAGAATTCTTATCGGACTTGGGGCTTGAGGCTTCGGGGCTTGATAGGTTGATTCATGCGGCATTCGACTTGCTCGGCTTGATGACGTTCTTGACGGCTGGTGCTGATGAGTGTCGTGCGTGGACGATTGTTAAAGGTACTCCGGCAGTCAAGGCGGCGGGCAAGATTCACAGCGACATTGAACGCGGCTTTATTCGGGCGGAGATTGTCAACTATGATGACTTGATTAAGCTCGGCTCAGTGACTGCCGCCCGCGATAAAGGCTTGGTTCGACTTGAGGGCAAGGATTATATCATGCAGGATGGAGACGTAACTTACTTCCGCTTCAACGTGTGAAGGCTTCTGCCAACAAAAAAGCTCCCGCCTCGTTGACGGGAGTTTTTTTTATTGGAAAGAACCTCAGCAAGTATGACAGACCTCGTAAAGCCCTGCGCGTTTCAAAGTATCAACTATGGTATCGCCAATGTGCGCGACGGTATCCGCGACCTCAATGCCGACAGCGTTCAAAGCCTTAATCTTGTCAGCCGCCGTACCCTTGCCGCCAGAGATGATTGCGCCAGCGTGCCCCATGCGTTTACCTGGAGGAGCTTGTCGCCCTGCAATGAATGCCGCAACCGGTTTATCGGGCATGTTCTCGGCTATCCAACGTGCAGCGTCCTCTTCAGCATTGCCGCCTATCTCGCCAATCATAAGCACGGCTTTAGTCTCGTCGTCCTCTTTGAACAGTTGCAAGATGTCAATGAAGTCCGAACCTTTGACGGGGTCGCCGCCTATGCCGACGGAAGTCGTTATGCCAATGCCCGCGTTCATGAGTTGGAATGCCGCCTCGTAAGTCAAAGTTCCCGACCTCGAAACCAATCCGACGTGACCTTTCTTTTGGACATTGGGCGGAATGATTCCGAGCTTAGCTTCGCCAGTGGTCATGATGCCGGGGCAGTTCGGTCCGATAAGGCGAGTCTTTTTGCCGACCATGTACCGACGAACCCTAACCATGTCCAAAACGGGTATGTGTTCGGTAATGCAAACAACCAGTTCTAAGCCCGCGTCGACTGCCTCAAGGATAGAATCCGCCGCAAAGGGTGCGGGCACGTAGATAACCGACGCCGTAGCCCCGGTAGCCTTAACAGCCTCCTCGACCGTGTTAAAGACCGGAAGTCCTTCAACGAGCTGACCTGCCTTGCCGGGTGTCACGCCGCCGACAATCTTTGTGCCGTACGCGAGCATTTGCTTTGTATGGAAAGTCGCCGCCTTGCCCGTGATACCTTGAACAATAACTTTGGTGTTCTTGTCAACCAAAATCACGCTATCCACTCCTATCTTAGATTAAAAGTAGTCTTTATCAACAATCTTATCGTAGATGTAACCTTCGCGCACGCCCGAATCGCTGTAGAGGATATGCAGACTGCCGAAACGTTTTGCCAACACGTCAGCGATAATCAAGCCCGGCATAAACGTATGCATTCGTTCGGGAACGGTCTTCATCAGCAGAACCTTATCGGGGACAATCAGTTCTCGGTCGCGTTGAAAGCGATTTAAGATGTCGTGAATACGCCGCACCTCCATACGCATATTCCGCCGCGTCATACCGTACATTGCGTTGTAAAGAGCCATTGCCCCTTTGAACGTGCCGCCGATACCGCAGATTTGCGCATGACTTACGGCTTGGAACTCCTGCACTGCGCTGACTGTCGCCTCTGCCTCAGCGTACATTTCAGCCATCTCGACTGCGCTGGGCAAGATATGGACGCCCGTATACCGCGTGTGAAAACTCAAGCTCCCAATCGGCAGACTGGCTTTAACTTGAATCTCGCGTTCCTTGAAGTAGACAATCTCGGTTGAGCCGCCGCCTATGTCGATAAGCAATCCTTTTTCGTCGATAAGGTCATGCGTCGCCCCGATAAAGTCGTAGGTTGCCTCGTCGTCGCCGCTCATGAGCATGATATTTATCCCCGTGCGCAAAGAGATTTCATCGACGGCTTGCGAACCGTTGATTGCGTTGCGGAGGGCGGCAGTCGTAAAGGCAGTCACTTGCGTTATCCCGAAATCGTCCAAGAAGTGTCGATACTCGCCGATAATCTCAACTACCTTATCAATGCCCGCTCGTTGCATGATGCCGTCGTGCACATAAGACGCAAGCCCAACGGTATGTTTCCTCTTCATTAGCATTTCCACGCGGTCACCGTCAATATCATAGACTGCCATGCGTATCGTATTCGAGCCGACGTCTATCATTGCGTAAAGCATTGAGCCCACCTCCTTAGCGCAAATTTATTCTGTCAACGCGAAGATTTTCCTGCCTTTAGTTTTCAATCTCGCTCGGAGTCTTGGCGATAATTTTTCCGTCGCGGTTCAGGTAGACGACCTTTGCAATCCGGGCATTGAGAATCATACGGCGGCACAGCTTGCACGGTTCACCGGAGGCATTAGAGCCATCCGCGCAATTCACGCCCGCAATGTAAATCGTCGCACCATTCATCTTATCAGGGTCAGCGTTTATGATTGCATTCTGTTCAGCATGCACCGCTACGCAAAGTTCGTAACGTTCGCCCTTTGGCACGTGAAGCCGTTCGCGTTCGCAAATGCCGCTATCAATGCAATTCGTCTCGCCACGTGGCGCACCGTTATAGCCTGTGCTTATGATTATCTTATCCTTAACGATGATTGCCCCGTAGCGTCGACGCAGGCACGTTGCTCGCTTGCCGACTTCGCGGGCGATGTTCAAAAAGTATTCGTCCCAATCAGGGCGCGTGTTATTATTCATGCTTCATTTCTCCTTAAAAGTTTCTTCAGTCTAAATTTTCCTGCGAAGTTGAAAGAAGAGAATCGCCGCGCAGATTGCTATGCTCGCAAAATTTCGGGCGTGTCACCCGCTGATGTCTCCGTTCTGCTCGTGTGGTTAGAAACTCTGCGCGGTTAAAGCTTTTTGTGAAAGTCAATCATTAATTCAATCAGCACGAGCGATAAGGTTTCGTGTTTGACTTCACGTGGCGGCAATGTTTGTTCGAGGAAAGCTTTGGCGTTCTCCCCCGTGAAAAGTTGTCGTCCGAGTGCAAGGAGACCGAACATCAGCGCGTAGAGGGCAGAGATTATCCAGGGCACAGCGGTTTTAATTAACAGAAACATCGCCACGATGATATAGAAAAAAAATTTTGCGAAGTACGGTATCGATCTGATTATGATGACGAAGATTAGTAGAGTAAGAAGTGCGCTTATCATGACCATGAACCTCCTTTTTGTTTTAATTGCCAGAACAATATCGCCGCGAAGATTGCTATACCTGCAATGTCCGTGACGAGACCAGGTTTAATCATCATCAAACCGCCCGCGCCTAAGATTACTCGTTCCAAAGTCCTAAGCGGCGCGGCAAGGTATCCAATAAGCGACGAACTCAACGCGACCATTCCGATTATCGCCGTGAGCAACGATAAGCCTAAGCTGACTGTCAAGCCGTTAAGCAGTAAAAGTTCGGGGCTGAGGACGAACATGTACGGGATAATGAACGCGGCGATTGCTAGCTTGGAAGCGTTGATACCTGTCCTTAGTGCGTTGCCGCCGCTGATACCAGAACCCGCATAAGCCGCCAATGCTACCGGCGGAGTGACGTCCGCGATTATCCCGAAGTAGAACACGAACATGTGAGCCGCTAAGACTGGCACGCCCATTTGAATTAGAGCGGGCGCGGCTATCGTCGAGGTGATGACGTAGTTAGCCGTCGTCGGGACGCCCATGCCGAGGAGGATTGCGGTTATCATTGTCAGGAACATGCTCGGCAAGATTAATCCGCCCGATAAGTCAAGCAGAGTCGACGCAAGCTTCAATCCGATACCAGTCTTTGTCACGACGCCGATAATGATTCCAGCCGCCGCACACGCGACTAACACTCCTAAGACATTGCGGGCACCAGTCTCCAGACCTTTTAAGATTGCGGCAGGCGTCATGCGCGTCGATTTTTTTATTGACGACACTACGATTGATAAGACTATCGCCACCAACGCCGCACGCATAGGAGTGTAACCGCTAACGAGCAGATAGACGATTACTATCAGCGGGATTGCCAAGTGTCCACGCGTCTTTAACAGTTCGTTGAGCTTTGGCAATTCGGAACGGGGCAAGCCTTGAAGATTATTCCGCTTAGCCTCGAAGTGTACGCCGAGCCATACACCGATAAAGTACAACGCCGCCGGTATCACTGCCGCCTTGACGATTTCGACGTAAGGGACGCCAACGAACTCCGCCATTAAAAACGCCGCCGCTCCCATGACTGGTGGCATAAGTTGTCCGCCCGTAGACGCCGCCGCCTCAACTGCCCCTGCAAAGTCTTTATGATAGCCCAGCTTCTTCATCATAGGTATCGTAAGCGAACCCGTGCCAACGACGTTAGCAACCGATGAGCCGCTGACTGTTCCCATTAGCCCGCTTGACAGGACAGCAACCTTAGCAGGACCTCCGCTTGCCCAACCAGCTATCGAGTTCGCCACGTCGATAAAGAACTTGCCAAGCCCCGTGCCCTCAAGATACGCGCCGAACAGGATAAACAGAAATATAAACGTCGACGACACGCCCAAAGGAATTCCGAAGATGCCTTCCGTCGTGAAGTAGACGTGGCTGACAAAGTAATCAATCGTCAAGCCGCGATGAGCTAAAAGCCCTGGCATGTATGGTCCGGCGAAAGCATACGTGATAAATAATAGGACGACGCAAACCATTGGGATACCGACGACGCGCCGCGCCGCCTCTATTACCAGAAGAATTCCCAGTGCGCCGATTGCAACGTCCGTAGGCGTCGGGAGTGCCGCACGCAGGATAAGTTCTTGATAATTGATGACGATATAAGCTGGAGTTGCCGCGCCCATGATTGCTAAGATTAAGTCTAGCGGGTGAAGTCTATCGCGCCGCCAAGATTTTTTCGCGGGGTAGAGCAGGAACGATAAACATAGTCCGAAGCCCAGATGAATTGCCCGCTGTATTTGCGCGTCGAGAAGCCCGAAGCTCGCCGTATAGATTTGGAAGACTGAAAAGCTTATCGCCAACGCCGAAATGACCTTAGCCATTGCTCCGGTATATTCCATTGTGTTTGATTCAGTGTCGTACTTCTTTAAGACTTCACCGGCTGTCATCTCTTTTCTTTCAATCAATGTGAATCACCCCTTATCTTATCGTGACGAGCGTCGCGCCGGTACCGCCTTCATCTTGGTCGGCGAACTGATAGCTTGCCACAGAATTATTTGTGCGCAGGAAGTCATGAACGCCCTTCCTTAATGCGCCCGTGCCCTTGCCGTGAATAATCAAGACTTGCTTAAGCCCAGAAAGTTGCGCGTCGTCTATGAACTTGCCGCAGACTTGCTCCGCCTCGTCGACCATCATGCCGCGAATATCAATCGTGCGTGTGACGGTCGTCATCTTCTGCATTAGTCCGAGTGAGCCGCGATTGGAACTCGTTGACGGCGGCGGAGTGTTCTCTTGCTGATTGTGGCTGACGAATCGACACGCGGAAAGCTTAACGGTCGTGCGCATGGCTCCGACTTGCACGCTCAAGGCGTCGTCATCAATGGCAAGCACCGTACCTTTCTGGTCAAGCGGCTTGATATAAACCGTGTCGCCGACGATAAGTTTCTTTTTGTTAATGCGCGTGCCGACGAACTTATCAGCAATGATTCCCGTCGCCGAATCGATTTCGGCCTCGCGGAGTTTGTCGCGGGATTGTTGAATGACTTGTTGCCGACGCTTAACGCCCGCATCGTCGAATTGCTCCTTGAGTGCGGCGATAATCTCTTCAGCCTCGCGCTTAGTCTCGCGAATCATGGCGGCGGACTTGTCCTTTGCCTTGCGAATGATGTCGCCCTTAGTCTTAGCAAGCTCGTCGCGCATTTCGGCAATCTTCCTCTCGTGCTTGATGACTTGCTGTTGACGTTCGGCAATCTCGGCGTTACGTTGTTCAAAGATAATGCGTTGCGTCTCAAGCTCGCTGACGACTTGTTCAAAGCTGGCGTGGTCGGCGGTGATTAGTTGCTTAGCACGCAGAATCAGACTTTGCGGTAGCCCTAAGCGTTGACTGATTGCAAAGGCATTGCTCGCGCCTGGAATGCCGATTAGTAGCCGGTAAGTCGGGCGCAAGGTCTCGGCGTCGAATTCAACGCTAGCGTTCTCAATGCCGTCCGTCGAGTAAGCAAAGGTCTTAAGCTCTGAATAATGGGTCGTGGCAATGGTCGCCGCTCCGATTTGCAAAAGCCGTTCGAGGATTGACATAGCTAACGCCGCGCCCTCGTCGGGGTCAGTGCCGGCTCCTATCTCGTCGAGTAAAACTAAGTCGCTCGCGGTCACTTCGTCGAGGATAGCCACAATCTTTTTCATGTGCGCTGAGAAGGTCGACAGGCTCTGTTCAATCGATTGCTCGTCGCCGATGTCCGCAAAGATATTCGTGAAGACGCTGATACGTGAACCGCTCGCCGCCGGAATGTACAAGCCCGCCTGCGTCATCAGGGCAAGCAAGCCTAATGTCTTCATGGAAACGGTTTTGCCGCCGGTGTTCGGCCCAGTAACCAAGAGCATAGAAAAGTTTTCGCCGAGCTGAATGTCAATGGGCACGACGCTTGCCGAATCAATCAACGGATGCCGCGCCGCCTTTAAGTCGGTGAAGTCTTCAAGCAGTGGTTCAGTGGCGTTGAGGTCGCGGGCAAGGCGGGCTTTGGCGAAGACTAAATCAACCTCAGCAAGAATCTTTATGTTGTTGGTCAGGGTGTCTAGGTTCTTCCGTATGGCGTCGCTTAGGTTGCGTAGAATCCTCATGACTTCGTGGCGTTCGGCAGCTTCGAGTTCCTTGACGCTGTTATTGAGATTGACGACGCTTAAGGGTTCGATAAAGACAGTGGCACCGGTTGCGGATTGGTCGTGGACGATGCCGGGGAATTGCGATTTGTATTCAAGCTTGACGGGCAGAACATATCTATCGCCGCGCATGGTTACGATTGCATCTTGAAAGAACTTCTGCTTGCCGGCGTCGTGAAGGATATTAAAGATTTCGTTCTTGATTCTGCTTTGAGCACCGCGCAGGTCATGACGAATCTTTTGCAGTTCAACGCTTGCCGTATCCTTAATCGTTCCGTGTTCGTCAATGGCGTTGTCTAGTTGTCGTTCCAGGTTGCCAAGCAGTTCAAGTTCAGTGGCGCGTGCTTTGAGTTGCGGGGCGGTATCAACTTCGACAGTCTCCTTAAAGAACGCTTTGACTTGTCGCATGGTGTACATCGTCGATAGCACGTCGAGGAGTTCTTCAGCCTCGGCGACACTGCCCAGCTTAATCTTCTGGAAAGTCTCCCGAACGTCGCGGAAGCTTCCGAGGGGCGGTGCACTCGTCGCGAAGACTTTTACAGCCTCCGTCGTCAGCGAAAGTCTTTCCTTAACCGCGAGGAAGTCGTCAGCCGGTTCCAACTTCAACGCCAGCTCCTTGCCGTAATTGCTTGTCGCGCAATCTCTTAGCCGTGACAGAATCTTATCGAACTCCAGCGTCTTAAATGAATCCTTCAGCATTCAATCAACCTTCCAAAGTTTTTCTCTGATTGTAAATGACTTGGCTTGAGGCGTCAAATTTACCTTGCAAATTATTTTCAGGCGTGATACACTTCATGCAAGCGGTTGTAGCTCAGCAGGATAGAGCAACTGCCTCCTAAGCAGTAGGTCGGGCGTTCGAATCGCCCCAATCGCACCAATGATAAGGACTGAGAACTAGGGATTGGAGACTAGAGCATATAGATTAGATGATGTAGCTCTTCGCAGGTTGGAAGGGCTTTTATTTTTTATTTGTGGGGGGAGCGGTCTTTATGTCTAGGGGGAAAATCTTTATGAGTGTTGTGGCTGTGGTGGTGGCAGTGGCTATTGGAGCTTATCTGACTTTGACGCCCAAGAATATTTCAGCGTCGAATAGTCCAAACGTGTCATTGCCAGAAGAAATCATTCAGCAAAATCAAAAGACAGAAGGTCTAGCGGAGATTTACTTAGCGGGCGGCTGCTTTTGGGGCACGGAGTTTTTGATGATGAACGTGCCCGGCGTCGAGAGCGTGGAGGTTGGCTATTCAAATGGACCGACGCGCAATCCAACTTATAAGGACGTATGCAACGACTCTGGACACGCGGAGTCGGCGCATGTCATCTACAATCCCGATGTCGTTCCGCTTACAAAACTTCTGGAGGTTTATTACATGTCGATTGACCCGACGCTAACCAATCGACAGGGCAACGACCGCGGCATTCAATATCGCACGGGCGTTTATTACAGCGACCCTGCTGACGAGCCGGCGATTAAAAAATCTTTGAAGGACTTGCAGAACGATTTTATTGATGAAGTCGTCGTAGAGTGTGCGCCGATTAAAAATTTCTATCGCGCCGAAGAGGAGCATCAACAGTATCTGATTAAGCATCCCAACGGCTATTGTCATATCTCGCGTTCGTTTATCAATGAACAGGCCAAGGCTAAGGCGGCGGAGCAATTCCCGAACAAAAACTTTTCTCGCGACGCCACTTATGACAAGCCAACCAAGGAAGTCTTAGCTAACCTAAGCGACATGCAACGCGCCGTGACTCAAGAGGCGGAAACTGAGCCGCCGTTTAAGAACGAGTATGAAGAAGTCTTCCGCGATGGCATCTATGTTGACGTGACGAACGGTCAACCTCTCTTTGCCTCTGCTGATAAATTTGATTCGGGTTGCGGCTGGCCTGCCTTTTCTAAGCCGATTGACAAAGCTAATCTCGTTGAACGCAAAGACTATACCTTTGGCATGGAGCGGATAGAAGTCCGAGCTAAGGCAAGTGATTCGCACCTAGGGCACGTCTTTGACGACGGTCCAAAGGATAAAGGCGGGCTTCGCTACTGCATTAACAGCGCGTCGCTTCGTTTCATTCCCCGCGAACAAATGCAGGAGGAAGGCTATGGCGATTGGCTGAATTTGTTTAAGGATTGAATCTGAAAATTTTTTGTAGTATATTGTTGCAGGCAAATTTTACTAAGGAGAGTGATGCCTGTGCCAATGGATTTCAATTTCCCAGAAAAAGTCCGCGACCTCGTCTCGACGATTGGACCGCTTGACATTTTCGACATAATCGTTGTTGCAGCAATTCTTTACAAGTTCTACCAAATGATTCAAGACACCCGCGCCATCACTTTGGTCAAGGGCTTAATGGTCATAATCTCGCTTACGATAATTTGTGATTGGCTCAATCTGCACGTAATGACTTGGATTTTGCAACACGCCTCGAATTGGTTATTGATTGCCCTGCCGATTTTATTTCAGCCGGAACTGCGTCGCGCTCTTGAACACCTTGGGCAAGGTCAGTTCCTAAGTCATGGCGTCTCTATGGATAAGAAGTTGGCTGATTCA
Source organism: Selenomonadaceae bacterium (assembly GCA_017534385.1). Lineage (GTDB taxonomy): Bacteria > Bacillota > Negativicutes > Selenomonadales > Selenomonadaceae > Quinella. Next base: position 23,372 of record JAFWCT010000049.1, on the reverse strand, counting down.
ATCGTCGAAGAAATTGTAAAGACTGCAAAGAAGCTTTCACAGACGAAGACTGGCGCACTTATGGTCATCGAACGCGAGATGAAGTTAAACGACATCAGCGTTACGGGCATTCATATCGACGGAATCATATCATCGGAGTTCTTATTAAACGTCTTCATTGTGAACACGCCCTTACACGACGGCGCGGCGATTATTCGCGGCAATAGATTAATCTCGGCGGCGTGTGTCTTGCCACTTACAGAAAGCACTGGGCTTTCAACGGAGCTTGGCACTCGTCATAGGGCGGCAATCGGCTTATCCGAACAGTGCGATGCGTTAATTGTCGTCGTAAGCGAGGAGACGGGAACCATTTCCGTTGCCGAGGGCGGACATTTAATGCGCCACTTCGACGAGAAAACTTTAGCCGCTAAGATACGTCCTGCCTTTGTCAAGAAAGAAGACCGATTCTTAGACAACTTCTTTTCTAAATGGAGGGCGGAGAAATGATGCGCATAATAAACATTTTCCGTCACAACTTCTTAAAGAAAATCATCGCCCTTATCGCGGCGTTCTTTATGTGGGTTTTCGTTATGGACGACCAAGACCCAGCAATTAACGGTTCATATACCGTGCCTTTAACAATGTCAAACGTGCCTTATGAATTCTTCACTATCTGCGACGTAAAGACCGTGCAGCTTGATGCACGTGCGGCGCGTTCAAAGTTCGTTAAGTACGACGCCAATGCTTTCCGTGTCTATGCTAACCTAGAAGGACTGAGCGAGGGCGACCATCAAGTTTCCTTACAAGTTGTCATGCCTCAGGGCTTTGAACTCATAGAGACGCGCCCTTCAACCGTCAATGTCAAACTTGACCCTTTGACCGAACGACAAATGCCCGTTGAACTAGAAACAAAAGGCAACGTTGCTTCGGACGCGGCGATTAGATATGTGCAAAAGTCAATGGACTTCGTTACGATAGTCGGACCGAAAAGTTTCGTGGAGCAAGCCGCTAAAGTCTATGGCACGGTGAACTTATCAGATAACAAGTCGAGTTTTGAAACTCAAATACCCATGAATGTCATAGACGAACATAACAACGTGATTAAGCGTGTGCGTGTGGTGCCGAGCGTCATCACTGTTTCTTTCGAGATAGAAAACGGGCTAAAGAAACGCATTGTGCCAATCGTGCCGGAATTGTCCGTGGCAGACGGTTGGGAGCTTAGCAAAATCAGTGTCGAGCCTGCGCAAATGGAAATCAGCGGTGCGGAGTCCGTTATAGACCCAATCCTCACGTTAAAGACCGTTCCTTTCACAGTGCAGACGGGTCAGCGTATGTTTAAGAGCACTTTAAAGTTGATTGTCCCCGAAGGCGTGAACGTTCCAGAAAACGAAGTCACCGTTTCTGCCGAAGTTATTCGCAAGCCAATCATGCGCGACCAACTGAGCAATTAGCCCCTAAAAAATTTTTCGGAAAGTACTTGATAACCGTTATCACATGTGGTATACTGCGTTCAGGCTTTCGTTAAAGCTCTCCTAAAATAAAAATACACATACGCTTGAAAAAAGCTCCGTGAAGCTCACACGGGGCTTTTTTGATACGGCAGATTTTTTTTGTGATTTTCATTGATAGCTGATATAATCACTTCAAACAGTGAAGGAGGATTGAACATGAGCGAAAATCATCAACTGTTCAGAGTGGAAGACCTGCGTGGAAAATTATCCGCGAGCGGCTATAAGACGACACCACAGCGCGAGGAGATTTTAAAAATTTTCGTCGAGCACTCGGAATGGCACCACATGAGCGCGGAGGACGTTTACAACATCTTGCGCAAGAAAGATTCGGAAATAGGGCTTGCGACGGTCTATCGTGCGTTGGATTTGCTAAGTGAGCTGGGAATTCTCGTGCGTATGGATTTCGGCGACGGCTGCGCCCGCTACGAACTCAACACCACCGATCCAAAGGTTCATCATCATCATCATTTGATTTGCCTCAAGTGCAAGAAAGTCATCGAGTTTGAAGAAGACTTGCTTGACGAGCTGGAGACGGACATTGCTAAAAAATCTGGCTTTCAAATCCTCAATCACGAAGTAAAATTCTTTGGCTACTGTAGCGATTGTCTTGCGAAGGGAGATTGAACCTTTGAGCATTAAAATAAAGAAGATAAATGTCATCGGCGAAAAGAACCTATCAAAGGTCGTCAAGGATGTTCTCCGTTCGCTTAAGGTTGAGGCAGTCAAGAAAGGTGAGGCGGCTGACTTCGACGAGCTGGAGGTCTTTAATGAAGTCATAGGCAAAAGGGTTATCACGCGGCTCAAAGTTGTCTTGGGCGGCGGAGAATATTTTTTCCGCAACAGTTTGCTTGCACGCCCCGACGAAAGATTAGGTGCGGAAGTCAATCGCCTCGTTAAAAAGAATTTGTATCGGCTCCTCGTCAATAACTTCGGGCTTGACTGCGTGCCTTATGGGATTCTTCATGGTGTGCGCCCAACGAAGATTATTCAGCGGTGGATTCGAGAGGGCTTTGGCGTCACCAGTTACGGCGTCATTGACCGCGATAAACTTTCTCGTCGTATCGTTTCTGATTTCCTTACAACTCGTGACAAGGCGGAGCTATTAACAGAAGTCGCAATCCGTCAACTGCCGATTATCAATGCGGGCGACGAAAAGATTGGTGTCTACGTCGGCATTCCCTTTTGCAAGACGCGTTGCCTTTATTGCTCCTTCCCAGCGAACGAGTTGCCTGCCGAAGATGCTATTGCTGAATTCATGACGACTTTGACACGTGACATTGAGGCGGCGACGCAGGCGATTAAACGTTACGGCTTCAAGGTGCAGACGATTTACATTGGCGGTGGCACTCCAAGCGCGTTGCCTGAAAGGTTCTTCGCCGAGATGTTGGAGCTTGTTCATAAGAATTTCTATGGCGAAGGCGTCGAGGAGTTTACCGTTGAGTGCGGACGCCCTGACACTATAACCGCTGATAAAATCGCCGCGATGAAGAGGTTCAACGTCACGCGAGTCAGTGTCAATCCGCAGACGATGCATCAGAGGACGCTTGACTTAATCGGACGCAAACACACTGTCGAGGACGTGACGCGGGCTTTTAATCAGTTGCGGGCGGCGGGCGATTGGCTTATCAACATGGATTTGATTATCGGCTTGCCCGGCGAGAGGCTCGACGACTTCAAAGAGACGTTAAGGCAAGTCCTTGAGCTTAAGCCTGACGACGTTACGATTCATTCTTTGGCAATCAAGCGCGGCTCCAAACTTCAGACACGACTAGCCGACGACCTGAACAGCCTTGAAGACTTCGACTTGCCTGAAGATGAGGAAGTTCGCGCGATGTCCGAGCACGCCGCTGAGGTTCTGCGCGGTGAAAGATTTTTGCCGTACTATCTTTATCGGCAAGTCTACATGAAAGGGCAGGTTGAGAACGTTGGGTGGTGTCGCCTTGGTGCGGAAGGCATTTACAACGTTCAAATGATGGGCGAGCGTCAAATAATTTTGGGCGTAGGCGCGGCGGCGTCAACTAAGATTCCCGAAGTCAAAGCCGGACGGATTTGGTCAGTGTTCACCGCCAAGGACTTAAAGACTTATCTTAACGACCTTGAACGCTACATTGCACAGCGGGAAAAGTTTTTATCGGCAATCTGTCTGCCCGTCGTCAAGCTGGAAAAAGTTTCGACAATATCCAAGGAGGAGGATTGAAGATGGCATACGTGACAAGAGATGACATGGTAGAGATTTTTCATGACACGGAAGCCTTTTGTAAGACAGACGAGAACTTGAAGCAAGCGATTCTGGACTCGATTAAAGCCACTGTCTTTTATGAAGCAGATGATTATCCGCCATTGCCTAAGCGTCGATTCAAGAAGACGACGATTTCAGTTGTTAAGCGGCGTTCCTTGGACGCGGCGATTTCCATGCAGAGGAAGTACCTTGAGCTTAAAATTGCGGTGCACAACTTTGCCTCGGCAACGAACCCTGGTGGCGGCGTCAAGCATGGTTCGCGGGCGCAAGAGGAATCCTTATGCCGTTGTTCGACACTCTATCCCGTGCTTAACACAGAGGAGAATTGGAAGCGTTATTACACCGTCAACCGCGAGCTTGCCGACCCGCTTTATGACGACGCTTGCATATACACACCGGAGATTACCATTTGCAAAAGCGACATAGACAGACCCTCCCGCTTGCCCCGCGACAAATGGGATTTGGTTGACGTGATAACGATTGCCGCTCCGAATCTGCGCAAGTTTGAAATAAGCGACGACGAACTTTTTGACATTCAAGAGACTCGGATAAGGCACATGTTCACGGTCGTGGCTCATCATGGCGCAGAAATTTTCGTAACGGGGGCTTTTGGTTGCGGCGCATTCCAAAATAATCCGGAAGTCGTTGCCAACGTCTACAAGAAGGTTCTGCCGGAGTTCGAGGGTTTCTTTAAGGAGATTGTCTTTGCTATTTATTGCCGCCCGAATGAGATTAAAAACTTCGAGGCGTTCAAAAGAGTTCTGGAGAGGTCGTGAGTTATGCGGCAGTTCATTGTTGACGCCTTCACGGAAAAAATCTTCTGCGGCAATCCTGCGGCGGTGTGTGTCGTCGAGGACTTCCCGCCCGATGATTTAATGCTTGCCATTGCCCGCGAAAACAATTTATCGGAGACGGCGTTTGCAGTTAAGACGGGCGCGAGCTATCGGCTAAGGTGGTTCACGCCGTCAACGGAGATAGACTTTTGCGGGCACGCGACGTTAGCGACTGCCTTTGTTATCTTGACGCAGCTTGAAAAGGATTTATCAGCCGTGGAGTTCGATACGTTAAGCGGCAAGTTTTCAGTCGTGCGCAAGGGGCAGTTGTTCGAGATGAACTTTCCCGCTTACGAGCTAAAGAAAATTCCCGTGACTGACGAAATGCAAGCCGTCGTCGGAGCAAAGGTTTTGGAGGCTTACCTTGCCCGCGATTTGTTGATGATTTTGGAATCGGCGGAGGCAGTCGAACAGCTTAAGCCTGACTTCGACAAGCTAAGCAAACTAAACGGACTAATTCAAGCTGTGACGGCGGCTGATGATAAGTTCGATTGCGTGTCGAGAGTGTTCGCGCCGAAGATAAAAATCCCTGAAGACCCCGTGACAGGTTCGACGCACTGTTTGATTGCGCCGTATTGGTCGAAGCGGCTCGGCAAGCAAATGATTACGGCTCGTCAAGCGTCGGCACGCGGCGGAGTTCTTTATTGCGAAGTCTTAGGCGAGCGCGTAAAAGTTTCGGGGAGTGCGGCACTGTTCGCCGTAGCCGATTTGAAAGTTTAAGGAGGTTGAGACCTTGCTGACGAATGCGCCGAGAGGCACTAAAGACATTTTGCCGGAGCAAGTGAGCAGTTGGCTTTGGCTTGAAGATAAAATCCGTGAGCTGTGTAAGCTTTACGGCTATGAGGAGATACGCACACCGACCTTTGAGCACACGGAACTTTTTCAACGCGGCATAGGCGAGGGTACGGACGTTGTTGATAAGGAGATGTACACGTTCACGGATCGCGGCGACAGGTCGATAACGTTGCGTCCGGAAAATACTGCGTCGGTTGTGCGGGCTTACTTGCAGAACAAACTTTACGCTAATGCAGGGCTTGTGAAGTTGTTTTATATCGGGTCGATGTTCCGTTACGACAGACCGCAGGCGGGGCGGCTCAGGGAGTTTCATCAGTTCGGCGTTGAGGCATTGGGCGAGAAAAATCCTGCCGTCGACGCGGAGATAATCTTGCTTGCTTTGGAGTTCTTAAAGAGCCTCGGACTTGATGACTTGACGTTGAAGATTAATACGGTCGGTTGCCCAGCGTGTCGCCCAATTTATCGACGCAAGCTCAAGGAGTATTTCACAGAGGAGCTTGACGAGCTGTGCGGTGATTGCAAACGACGCTTGGATAAAAATCCGATGCGTATCCTCGACTGCAAGATTGACGGTTTGAAAGATTTCATGGACGACGCGCCGAAGATTGAAACTTGCCTTTGCGATGACTGCCGCGAACATTTCAATCGGGTTAAGGAGTTCTTGACGGCGGCGGGTGTCGAGTTCGTGATTGACAATCGATTAGTGCGCGGGCTTGACTACTACACAAAGACTGCGTTTGAAATTCAGTATCCGCAGCTGGGAGCGCAATCGGCATTGGCGGGCGGCGGTCGCTACGACGGCTTGATAAAAGAAATCGGCGGCGACGACACTCCGGCTGTAGGATTCGCGACGGGCTTGGAAAGGATTCTTCTTGCCTTGGAACTTCAAAGCCGTTTACCTGCGTCCAATAAAAAAATCGCCGCGTTCGTGGTGGCGAGTGGTATGGCGGCGGAGGTTTACGCCTTCAAACTACTGACGGACTTGCGGCGGGAAAATATTTCGGCGGCAATGGACTTCGGCAAAAAGAGTTTGAAAGCTCAGATGAAGCAGGCGTCGAAGTCGGGAGCAAAGTTCGCGCTGATTATCGGCGAAGACGAGGTAGCAAGCTCCGCCGTCACCGTAAAAAATTTGGAGACCTCCGCGCAGGAAAAAGTTCCCGTCGAAGAAGTCTCCAGTATGCTCAGTCAAAAAAATTCTTGAGCGCGGGCGTTAAGTTATCTTGCGCGGCGAGTGCGGCTTCAAAGATTGTCAAGTTCTCCGTCGATTCGCCAGAGGTTTGCATAAACAGTGGGACGCCGCTTGAGTCCAAGATAAATTCTTCCAACGTGATGAGCCTGTCACCTAAGGGCGCGTCACGATTTTTTTTTGCGCGAAGGATACGAATCAGCACGTACTTACAACCCGAATCCCTCGCCGCCTCAACGAACGAATCAAAGTCCTCGTCCGAAAGCTTTTTCTCGTTAAGCACGATGCTTTGTTCCGTCGCGAACGTCAACGCGCTGAAGTGATTCCTCAAGGTGTCGTCAAGCATGTTCAAGACAAGTTCGGCGTCCGAGGCGTGAAAGCCTCCCTTAACCAAGAGAATCGGCGCAACGTATATCGGCGTGTCGACTTTATCTTGCACGTCGTGTCGGAAGGAGCCGCCAGCATTGACGTAATCGCGGATTGCGCAATCGAGGTAGACTGCCATCTTGTGCGCCATATGGTCATCAGTTACATTCTGCTGATATGCCAAAGCCTTGCCGAAGTGCACATAGCCTAAAGCCCGCAGAGACTTCTTAATAACGTCGCCGTTCATGACCACGCGGGTTAAGTCGAGCTTGTCATTGTAGGCATTAGCCAACGCATGAGAGCCGACCGCCGGTGCTCCGAACGTTATCACCTTGAGACGACTTTTATCAACGCCCGAATCAGCCAGCCGAATCGCCATAATCGTCGCGACTGAGCCGCCCAAGCTGTGACCCGTCAAATAAAGCGTCCCGTCGAAACTTTTAAGACGTTCGGCAAGCCCGTCACTCAAAACCACGTCGGCATAATCGCGGAAGCCTCTGTGCACAAAGAGTTTATCGCCAACGTTCTTTTCCTTCTCATCAAGGGTCGTGTTGTCGTTGAGGTGCACTCGTCCAACGCGGAAATCAACTTCGACATCCTTTAGGTTCTCCGTGCCCGCGACGGCTAGAATCTTCACGTTGCCTTTGCTGACAAGGTAAGCTCTGGCGTCGGCGCGATTAGTCTTCTGCGAAATCTTTTCTATCGTCCAACCGCGTTCGCTTAGCATTGAACGCATAAGATAACTTTCGTCGTCCGAGTAGGCTCCCATTGAACAAATCGCGCAGACCAATCTAAGTTCCGTTGCGTCGAGGTCGTCACTTGCCGCCGCCGAGTTCATTAACGCCACGCAGAACATCAAAGCCGTTAGAAACTTTTTCATTGCGCTAAGTTTTCCTCCACGACTTCGACGCCGTGTCTAATGCAATCGGGGCATGAACAAATCATCTTGCCGGAGTCGACGCCTTTAAGCTCACGGCAGATAATCGCGCCGCTCTTCTCGCGGAAACTTGTCAGCATTGCTTTGGAAAGTTTCATCGTCGAACCCTTTGACTTTGGCGTAGCAAGATTGCCCGTGCTGTTAGTCAAGCCCGCGATAAGCAATGCGCCCGTCAACGCACCGCATACGCCGTCCATAGTCCCCATACCCGCGCCGAATCCTTCTGTTGCTTTGAACAAAAACTCCGCCGGCACGTCAACCAAATCCGCGCAGGCGACCGCTACCGATTGCGAACAGCTGTAGCCTTTGCGATGAAGCTCGTCCGCCAATTTAATTCTGTCGCTCATGTCAATCGCTCCTTTAACCAAAGAAATGTTTTATCTTGTCGAGTATTAGCCGGAAGAAAGACTTCTGCTCAACGTCCGCAGTTGTTACCACGTCGACTGATGCCGCCTCGCGACCGTCGGGTAGCACTACACGTATCTTGCCGATAGCCTCGCCGCTCTTAATCGGAGCCGTCAACTCGTCGGGCAGGTCGTAAACAATGTCATAAGCGTTATCGTCGCCCTCGAATACCGGCATGATGATTTCACCCGCCGTCTTGACTTGCATAGACTTGCGCCGCCCCTTTGTTATCGGCAGTGTCTTGACTACTTGTCCCGGCTCAATCAACGTTTCACTAGACACGCGCCCAAAGCCGTAATCAAGCAGGAAGATTGAATCGTTCCAGATATAAAGGCTGTCCAAGACGACCGCGATTAGTTGAACGCCGTTTTGCTTAGCCGAACTGATAAGGCAACGTCCCGCCGCGTCGGTGTAGCCAGTCTTGATACCGTTCGCGCCACGATAGAGCCAAAGCATTTGATTTTCATTGCGCAAGAGTTTGGTATCGTCGTGAATCCAGCCGAAGGAGATTTCCTTAGTCGCGCAAATCTCCTCGAAGTGCGGGAGGCTGAAGCCGTGCTTAGCCATGATTGCCAAGTCGCGAGCCGTGGTGTAGTGATTGGGGTCGGGCAAGCCGTTGGCGTTCGTGAAGTTCGTATTCACCGCGCCGAGCTCATGAGCGCGTTTAGTCATGTGCGCCGCGAAGTCAGGGACGTTTCCGCCGCAGTGTTCAGCAATGGCAATCGCGCCGTCGTTGCCGCTGATTAACATCATGCCGTAAAGCAATTCACCGAGCGGAATCTTTTCGCCAACGTCAAGCCAAAGCGTCGAACCTTCTGCCCCATAAGCACCCGTGCCAACAGTGACGAGTTCATCAAGTCCGCCGTGTTCGAGTGCCGTGATAAGCGTCATCATCTTAGTCGTCGAAGCGGGGAACATTCTTTGGTCGGGATTGCGTTCGTAGAGGACATGCCCCGTTGAAGCCTCGATAACGATAGCCGCCGTCGCCGTCACGTTCGGAAGGACATCATCTGGGGCAACTGGTCGCGTGTTCTGAATCGGTGTAACGGAGTAGCCTGGGTTAAGTCCGGAGTTCTCGGAAGTCAGCGTTTGCATTGGGCGGACGACTTCCCCCTTTGGAGCCTCTTCCAGTCGCATGAGTTCGGAGGCGGGCATACCCACTGCGCCAACTTTTATGCCCAACATCAGCATTGGGACTGCAATCATCGCCGCCAAAAACTTTTTCCAGTTCAAGTGCATCTCTCCTTAGTAAATCTTTACGTTGCCCGCGCCGAGCAAGTTTATCAGCTCAAGACGTAGAGCAGTGCTATCAGAAATTTTTTGTTGAAGCCTCTTCCATTCGCCGAACCTGTTCAAAGATACTCGACTGTTGCCGACGTGTTCAGCGAAGATTTTCTTTAGCTTAGCAAAGGTCGCGGGCTTGTCGAGTTGTTCAGGTATCACAAGCCAGAAGTCGGGAGCATAAGTCGCCGCCGCCGTGATTGAGTCCGCTAAGATTGCAAGCGTATCGTTCGAGCTATTGACGCGCCCTTCCACGATAACGACTTCATCAGGCAACACCACGTTGAAGCTTTTGCTAAAGACATTCGGGAAGAGCGTTACCTCAATCGTGCCGTCGAAGTCTTCAAGCTTGAGGAACGCCATCGACGCGCCGCGCTTAGTCATGATTCGCCGGACATCCGTGATAAGCCCGCCGACTTTAACGCGCCGTCCAATGTACTTGTCGAGGTCTTTGCTAGTCTTGAGGGCTGAAAACTTTTCGCGCAGGTCGTCGAGTGGGTGACCCGATATGTAAAAGCCGAGAGTCTCTTTTTCCCACGCGAGGATTTCATTGGGCGAACGTTCTTTGATGTCGGGGAGCGTGCTGTTAGTCTCGTGAAGTTCATCGTCGCCGAAAAGATTTATTGCGCCGCTTAGTCGTTCGTGGTAACGTTTACTGCCCGCCTCCATTGCCGAATCAAGAGCCGCCAAAAGTGCCGTCCGTCGTTTATCTATGCTGTCGAATGCCCCGCACTTAATCAAGTTCTCCAGACTTCTGCGCGGAACCTTTTGAGCTTCGAGCCTTCCGCAGAAGTCAGCCAGCGATTTAAACTTGCCGCGTTGCCTCTCGTCGACAATGTAATCAACCGCCCCGTCGCTGACAGTCTTTACCGCCGCCAACCCGAAACTAATTGCGCTGCCGTTAACCGTGAAATGCGCCGAGCCAGCGTTAATGTCTGGAGGCAGAACCTTTATGCCCATGCGCCGCGACAATTCGATATAGCCAGCAATCTTGTCAATGTCCGGCGTGCCCGACATCATCGCCGCCATATACTCTGCAGGGTAGTGCGCCTTGAGGTAAGCCGTCTGCCACGCGAGCAATCCATACGCCGCCGAATGTGACTTGTTAAAGCCGTAGTCCGCGAAGTGCGTTAGCAGCTCAAAGATTTTCTCCGCCAAAGACTTCTCGACGCCGTTTGATTCACAGCCGCGCAAAAAGTTTTCCTTCTGCGCAAGGAGTATGTCAGCCTTCTTCTTGCCCATTGCCCGCCGCAAAATGTCTGCTTGCCCCAACGTGAAGCCCGCCAGCGTCTGAACGATTTGCATGACTTGTTCTTGATAAAGTATCACGCCGAAGGTCTCTTTAAGTATCGGCTCAAGTTTCGGGTGCAAGTAATGCGTGACTTTGCGTCCGTGCTTGCCAGCGATAAAGTCTTCAACCATGCCTGAGCCTAATGGTCCCGGTCGATAAAGCGCGACTGTCGGGATTAAGTCCTCGAAACCTTCGGGGCGTAGCTCCTTAACCAAAGCCGTCATGCCAGCCGACTCCATTTGAAATACCGCGCCAGTCTTGCCAGCCGAGAGCATGTCCGAAGTCTTTTTATCGCGCAGAGGAATCATTGACAGTTCCAAATCGACGCCGCGAACCGCTTTGACGTTTGCTAAGGTCTCCGCCATAATCGTCAACGTTCGCAAGCCGAGGAAGTCCATCTTCAGCAAGCCAAGTTCCTCTATCTTGTCTTTGTCGTATTGCGTGACGAGTGCGCCGTTTGAAAGTTGCAACGGGACAAGCTCCTCAAGCGGAACTTTCGATATGACGACGCCCGCCGCGTGAACTGATAGATGACGCGGAAGCCCTTCCAACTTCCTTGCAAAGTCAATGATTCGTCTTGAGTCGGGATTGGTATCGTATTCGCCGCGCAGTTCATTGGATTTCTTCAAGGCGTCGTCGAGCGTGATATTGAGGACGTTGGGAATCATCTTGACGAGCCGCGTGCCTTCGGGATAAGAGAATTCTAACACGCGCACCACGTCACGAATCGACGCTTTAGCCGCCATAGTTCCAAACGTGGCAATCTGCGAGACTTTATCCGCGCCGTAACGTTTCTTGACGTAATCAATCACCTCGTCGCGGCGAATGTAGCAAAGGTCAACATCAATATCGGGGAGCGTCACGCGTTCGGGGTTGAGGAAGCGTTCAAAGAGCAGATTATATTTCAGCGGGTCGAGTTCGGTAATCTCCAAGACGTAAGCGACGAGACTGCCCGCCGCCGAGCCTCTGCCGGGTCCGACGGGAATTTTCTTGCGCCGCGCAAAGTTAATGAAGTCATAGACAATCAAGAAGTAGCCGTCGTAGCCCATGCCGTGAATAATCTCAAGCTCATGGTCAAGGCGCGTCTTAATCTCGTCCGTCAAGGTGTTGTAGCGTTCGGGAAGTTTTTTATAGCAAAGGTCGCGCAGATAGTCAGCGGCATTGGTGTAGCCTTCGGGCAACGGGAATTCGGGCATTTGGAACTTGCCGAACTCAAGCTTAACATTGCAACGTTGAGCAATCCTCAACGTGTTGTCGCAAGCTTCAGGCGTATCAACGAATAGCTCGCGCATATCCTCCGCCGACTTCAAATAGTAATCGTCCGAAGAGAACTTCAGCCGCTTGGCATGATTAATCGTCTTGTTAGTCTGAATGCAAAGTAGCAAGTCATGGAACTCGCTATCCTCGCGGCGGACGTAGTGTGAATCGTTCGTGGCGACAAGCGGAATATTCATCTGGGCAGAAAGAACCTTAAGGGCACGTCGGACTTTATATTCGTCGTCAAGCCCGTGATTTTGTATCTCCAAAAAAAAATTATCCCGCCCGAAAATCTCCACGTACTCGGCGATAAGTGCTTTAGCGTGTGCAAAGTCGCCTTCGAGGATTGCGCGTGGTATTTCGCCGGCAAGGCATGCGCTTAAAGCAATCAAGCCTTCGTGGTGTTCGCGCAGGATTTCTTTATCGACACGCGGACGATAATAAAAGCCTTCGGTCGCCGCCTGACTTGCCAGCTTAACTAAGTTCTTGTAACCGGTATTGTTCTCGGCAAGCAGAATCAAATGGAAGTACTTCATGCCGTCTATCTTGTCGCGGTCAAAGCGTGAATGCGGAGCCACATAGACTTCACAGCCGATAATCGGTTTAATGCCGCGCTTGAGAGCCGCCTTATAAAAGTCGATGACACCATACATAGTGCCGTGGTCGGTTATCGCTAGGGAAGTCATGCCGAAACTTTTTGCCGCGTCCAGAAGGTCATTAATCCTCGCCGCGCCGTCGAGCAAGCTGTATTCGGTATGAACGTGCAAATGTGCAAAGCTCATCAACCAACCTCCCTCCGAAAATCTTTCTGCGATTATATCAGAGCGGCGAAGTTACTTCAAATCTTTTTGTTAAGCATGACGCACTACAAGTCTTTCGTCTGCGATAAAACTTTCCTCAGAATTGCGGCGGGAGGATTTTTTTGTTATCATTATGCAAAACGTTTTGGAGGCGATTTCTCTATGAAAATCATTGTGACTGGCGGCGCAGGCTTCATCGGGAGCAATTTTGTCTATTACGAGCTTAAAAATCACGCCGAAGATAAAATCATTTGCCTCGATAAGTTAACTTACGCCGGAAATCTCGAAACTTTAGCCGATGCATTGAAAAATCCGCAATTTTCATTTGTCCGCGCAGATATTGCCGACCGCGAAGCCGTTTACAAACTTTTTGAGGACGTTAAGCCCGATATAGTCGTAAATTTCGCGGCAGAAAGTCACGTAGACCGCTCAATAGAAGAGCCGGAGCTTTTTTTACGCACAAATATCATCGGGACGAGCGTTTTACTCGACGCTTGCAGGAAATTCGGCATAAAACGCTTTCATCAAGTCTCAACCGACGAAGTTTACGGCGATTTACCACTAGACCGCCCCGATTTATTTTTTACGGAAAAAACTAACCTACATACGTCCAGTCCGTACTCTGCAAGTAAGGCGGCGGCTGATTTATTGGTTCAAGCCTATCAAAGGACGTATAAAATCCCCGCGACAATCAGCCGTTGCTCAAATAATTACGGCGCGTATCATTTTCCGGAAAAATTAATCCCTTTGATGATTATAAACGCCCTGAACGATAAAAAATTACCTGTTTATGGCAAAGGAATTAATGTAAGGGATTGGCTTTACGTCGAAGACCACTGTTCAGCGATTGATTTGATAATTCGTAAAGGTACAATCGGCGAAATTTACAATATCGGCGGGCATAATGAGCGAAATAATCTTGAAGTCGTCAAAACAATCCTAAAAATACTTGGCAAGAGCGAAAATTTGATAGAATTCGTCACCGACCGCAAAGGACACGACCAAAGATACGCGATTGACCCGACAAAAATCACAAATGAGCTTGGTTGGACACCGAAAACGACATTTGATGACGGAATTAAGAAAACTGTTGCTTGGTACTTGGAAAATCGCGCATGGTGGCAGAAAATTATCAGCGGCGAGTACAAAAATTATTATGCAAAGATGTATGACAACAGATAAATTGCGTAGCGGCTATACAACGGGAGCTTGCGCGGCTGCAGGCGTAAAATCGGCGTTAATTCTGCTTACGACGGGCAAAATTGTTTCTGAAGTCGAAATTACTGCGCTTGACGGCACGATTTTAAAAATACCAATTAAAAGCGTTGAAAAAATTTCTGATGATAAAATCAGCGCGGAAGTCGTGAAATTTTCCGGAGATGACCCCGATATAACAAACGGCGTATCAGTTTTTACGACAATTCGGCAGATTTCTGGCAACGAAATAATTTTTAAAGCAGGAATTGGCGTAGGACACGTCACAAAGGCTGGAATGCAACTTAAAATCGGCGAACCGGCAATAAATCCGAAACCGCGTGAATTAATCCGTAATGTGGCGGCGGAATTTGATATTTCAGGCTTAGAAGTTGAAATTTCAATCCCGGAAGGCGTCGAATTAGCTAAAAAAACATTAAATCCGGTGCTCGGCATAGAAGGCGGATTATCGATAATCGGCACGACTGGAATATTGCGACCGATGAGCGAAGAGGCATTTAAAAATTCATTAATACCGCAAATCGACGTAGCAAAAGCGGCTGGATTCGATGAATTAGTTTTCGTACCAGGCAAAATCGGAGAAAATATCGCTAAAAAACTCGGATTTAAAGACGGAGCGATAGTTCAGACGAGTAATTTTATCGGATTTATGCTTGAGGCGGCGTCTGAACGTCAGATTAAAAAAATAATTCTCTGCGGACATATTGGAAAGTTAATTAAGGTAGCGGCGGGCATTTTTCACACGCATAATCGGATTGCTGACGCCAGATTAGAGACTTTAGCGGCATATTCGGCGGCAGAAGGTCTTCCGGCTAAAGAAATTCAAAAAATATTGGACGCAAACACTACTGAAGACGCCGCGCAGATTATTTCGGCGAATAATTTAGAACATGTTTATAAAAAAATTGCGACGCAAGCAAGTTTACGGGCTGAACGATATGTTTTTGGGAAATTAAAAGTTAAAACGATTTTAGTTGATTTCGCAGGCAATATTTTGGGAAGTGATTAATTCTTGTAAAGAGGTAGCGTTATGGGCAAAAAATTTTACATATTGGCATTGCTTTTTAGCTTTTTATTAATGGCGTTCGTGATAACATTCGGATTTAAATCGATGAGCGGCATAAAAGACGGCAATTCTTCCATTCCTACGCTTAATACAATCGAAAAATACGGAAATAAAGCAATGGCAATGATTAAAGGATTTACGTACCCGATTTTAGAAAAATTAGGAATTGATACGCGAATTGACCCACGAGAAACGGTAAAACACGAATTAGAGCGTGCAACTTCGGCAGTAAACGATGCAACCAAAGAATTAACGCGATGACGGAGGTTATTAGCATGAACATTTTATTTATTTGCAGTGGAAATACCGGACGTTCACCGATGGCGCAATTTGTTATGAAAAAATTGGTCGCTGATGCGGGCTTGAGCGATAAAATTTCCGTATCAAGTGCGGCAAGTAAGTCGACAAGTGGCGGAAGTCTTCACGAGGGCATTGCGGCGAAATTGCGCGAAGAAAATATCCCATACAGCGCACACACTGCGCACACGATTACTAAAGACGACTACGCGGCGAACGATTTGATAATTTGCATGGACGCGGGCAACGTTGAACAGGTAAAAGCGATTATCGGCGGCGATTCTGACGGAAAAATTAAAATGCTCCTCGATAAAGACATTCCCTGGGATAAAAACGGCTTCACGACTACTTACGATGATATTTTGCGCGGTTGCAAAGCTTTGCTTGAAAAAGTTAGGCAGTGATTATATACTACGCGCAGGAGGTGACAGCATGAAGGAACGAATTCACAAGGACGTAGTGATAATTGGTGCAGGCATGGCGGGCTTGACGGCGGCTCTTTACTGCGGGCGCATGAATTTAGATACTTTGGTTTTGGAGAACGGGCTTATCGGCGGACAGATTGCAAACGCGGTCGCCATTGAGAACTATCCGGGCTTCGTAAGCGTCAACGGCGGCGATTTGATTGCGACGGTTCAAAATCAAGCGGAAAATTTCGGCGCGGTGATTGATGAGTTCGACACGATAGAAAAAGTCACGTTGAAGACTTCGCCAAAGATAATTGAGACGCAGGAAAAAATTTACGAGGCGGACGCCGTGATAATCGCTTCTGGCATGAACAGACGCAAGCTCCCGTTGCCTGAGGAGAAAAAGTTTGCGGGACGCGGCGTTCACTACTGCGAATTGTGCGACGGGCATGCTTACGACGGAAAAATAATTGCGGTAATGGGCGGCGGTAATGCGGCGGTCGATGCGGCGAATTTTCTAACCAAATACGCTAAGAAACTCTATTTAATTCACCGTTCGCAATTCAGAGCCGATGAAGTTTCGCAAAAAAGACTTCGTGCCAATGACAAGGTAACAATCATGTTGCAAACGGAAATAAAAGCTCTGCGCGGCGCGAAAAGGCTTGAGGAAGTTGAAATCTTCGATAAAACGACTGGTGAAACGAAAATTTTAGCTGTCGACGGGATTTTTGTTAATATTGGCGTCGAACCGAACACGCAACTATTCAAAGACGAGCTTAAGTTGAGTGCTAGCGGCAGAATCATTGCTGGCGAGGATTGTCGGACGGAAATTGACGGAGTATTTGCGGCTGGAGACGTTCGAGATAAAGAAATTCGGCAACTGACGACTGCTGCGAGCGACGGTACGACTGCGGCTCTGCTTGCCGAAAAGTATTTGGCGAAACTCAAGGTGGCGATTTAAATTGGTTAAGGTCTACACAACGGCGACTTGCCCGTATTGCGCGAAGGTTAAGCGGTACTTGAAGTCCAAAGACGTTGAGTTTGAGGAATTCGACATTGAGAAAGACTTCGCCGCCCGCGAGGCTTGCAAGAAACTTACAGGCATTGATTGGGCGGTTCCCGTCACGACGATTGACAACGAACATTACGTTATCGATTACGACAAAGAGGCTTTAGACGAGTTGCTTTGCTTATAGGAGGTTGATTGATTTGGTTAAGGTTTATTCGTTTGAAAGTTGCCCTTGGTGCAATAAGGTCAAGAATTATCTCAAGGCACGCGGCGTGGAATACGAAGTGCGCGACATTGAGCTTAGCGAAGAGGCCGCCGCCGAGTGTCAGAGGATTTCGGGCGATTTGGCAGTTCCGGTTACGACTATTGACGGCGTGCACTACGTCCTCGGATTCGACAAGAAAAAGATTGATGAGCTACTTGCGACGGCTTAAGGAGGATTATCATGAGCGTTTACGATTTTACGGTTAAAACTAAGTCAGGCGCGGACAAATCGTTGGCTGATTATGCGGGAAAAGTTCTTTTAATCGTCAACACGGCTAGCAAGTGCGGCTTTACTCCGCAATTCGAGGAACTGCAGAAGCTTTACGACGATTACAAGGACAAAGGCTTGGAGATTCTCGGCTTCCCGTGCAATCAGTTCGCTGGACAAGAGCCTGGCACAAATGATGAAGTTCAGCAGTTCTGCAAGGTTAATTATGGCGTGAAGTTCCCGATTTTCGCTAAAGGTGACGTTCGCGGCGAGACGGCTCAACCGCTGTTTAAATATTTGACTGCGCAGAAGAAATTTGAAGGCTTCGACATGAATCACCCCGTAGCCAAACCGTTGCTTGACGCCTTGCAGAAGAATTTCCCCGAATACTTGGAAGGCGACGGCATTAAATGGAATTTCACGAAGTTTTTGATTGACCGCAAAGGCGAAGTTGTTGCACGGTTCGAGCCGACGACTACGCCCGCCGCAATAGCCGGAGACATTGAAAAGCTTCTATAAGATTCTTTGCAAAGAAAAAGCCGGGAGGTCGCATTGACCTTCCGGTAATTTTTATGGCTTGCGCCACTCAATCATATTGTCGGGCAGATTGAACAGCCGCAAGATTTTGTTGACGATGTGATTAATCTGCGCTTGCAAGTCGGGCGGCGTGTTGTAAAACGTCATGACCGGCGGCATAATGATTGCTCCGCAGTCGGCAAGTTCTTTCATGTTGCGCAGGTGAATTCGGCTGAATGGCATTTCACGCGGCACGAGCAGGAGCTTGCGACCTTCCTTAATGCAAACGTCCGCCGCCCGCAGTAAAAGGTTTTCGCAATAGCCAGAGGCAATGCCCGCCAAAGTTTTCATAGTGCACGGCACGATTATCATTCCGTCGACGAGGAAACTTCCGCTTGCAATCGAGGCATCCATTTGATTCACGTCGTAAACACAATCGGCGAGGCGGCGTATCTCGAAGATGTCAAAGTTAGTTTCGTCGCGTATGGTGAGCTGTGCGCCGTCAGTGATGATTAAGTGCGTCTCGACCGAATCAATCACCTTAAGTCGCCGCAGAAGTTCAACGGCAATCACCACGCCGCTAGCACCAGTCATGCCCACAATCAGTCGCATATCGTTTCTCCTTTAAGTTGATAGCCTCGCGGCGTTATCATGAAGCCTTCCTTAACGAAGCTTTGAGAGTTGCCGATTATCACTAGCGAAAACATGTTGACTTCCTCTTGAGTGAAATTTTCTAGCGTCGAGATGATTTTGGTTTCTCCAGAACGTCCCGCATTGGTCACGATACCGACGGGCGTATTTTTTTTGCGGAACTCCAGCAAGATGGTTTGAACTTCGGCGAGCTGAGCAATACGGCGTTTACTTTTCGGGTTATAAAGAGCGATGACGAAATCACCTGCCGCCGCCGAACTCACGCGCCTTTTAATGAGTTCCCACGGCGTCATCAAATCACTTAAACTTATAATTGCAAAATCATTCATGAGAGGCGCACCTAGGATAGCCGCCGCCGCATTGACTGCACTGACGCCCGCGATAACTTCAAACTGCGGACGCTTGTCTTTGGGCAAGTCAAGAATCATTTCAAGGACGAGTCCCGCCATACCATAAACGCCGGCATCGCCACTTGAGATAACTGCCACGTCACGACCAGTCAAAGCCGCGTTAATTGCCAGCTGACAGCGTTCAACTTCCTGCCGCATTGCTCGCCCGATTATTTCCTTGTCGCTTATGATACTTTCAATGAGCTTAATGTAAGTGTTGTAGCCTGCGACGACTTCGACGGATTCGATTGCCCGACGTGCACGCGGCGTCATCTCGTCCAAGCCGCCTGGTCCTATCCCGACGACAAAAACTTTACTCATTAGTCGCTAACCACCTTCCTTGCCCCGACAAATCGCGCCTTCCAATATTCGTTGTCGAGGCTGTCAATATTCACGCCCTTGCTTGACGAGGCATGAAGGAACTTTCCGTCGCCGACATAAATCCCGCAATGAGAGACGCCCGCCGTATACGTCGTGAAGAAGACTAAATCGCCGATTGTCAGTTGGTTAGGCTTAGCTGCTCGTCCCAAGTTGTATTGTTCGTCAGCTAGGCGCGGAATCGTCACGCCATGCATTTTGAAGACGTATTGCAGAAGTCCTGAACAGTCAAAGCCCGAAGGAGTTGTGCCTCCGAAGACATAAGGCGTACCTATGAAACGTTGCGCCGTCGAGACGATTTGCTTGCCTTGGTTGCCGCTGATAAAGACTTTGCCATAAGGCGCAAGCGTCGTTGGCTTAGTGGTGTCCACGTCTGCGGCGGTGACTTTGGGTGTGGGCAAGCGTCGACCTTTCTTTTCCTTAGCCTTTTTCAACGCACGCCACGTGACGTTAGTGACAATTCCCGTGACGCTGATTTTGTTATCGTGTTGGAAAGCGGCGACAGCTCTTTCAGTCTCGGTGCCGAAAACTCCGTCAAGCTCGGTGATGTCGTAGCCGATTAGATAAAGTTTCTTCTGCAAGGTCAGCACGTCATTGCCGCGGGAGTTGCGCGAGAGGGTTGGCGACGCTAGAGCCGTGCCGCTTAGCAGTGTCACGATTGCGGCGGCTGTGATTGCTGTTTTAAACTTCATCGCATCAACCTCCAATACTTTATTCAAGGAAGTTAAATGAACTTGAACGAAAACCTCTGGCGCGGCTTAAGGTAGCCCGTTAAGAAAATCTCCTCGTCCAAGATGTGCGCCGCGATATTAACACGCCCGTCGGCTGGCAACACGTCTTGGATTATCTGAACTTCGCCCGAATACCGACCGAAGTTTTCGTTGTCAATCGTCACGTCTCCGAAGCTACGTTGAATCGAAGGTTCTTCAGGGGGAATGTTGCCACCAGTCTCCTTTAGGTATTGGCGACCTTCTACGGCACGAATCACACTCTTTGCAATGTCTGCGCGGCGCGTGAAGGTTCGACTAAGAATCTCCGTTGTTATCAAGTCGTTGCTTAAAAGTTCGGCTTGGAAGATGACTTCATCGCTTTGAATCGACGCGACTGCTTGCAACTCTTCCTGCGTAGGTTGCCCATCGCCGATTATGATAAAGTCGACGCCCAAAGCCACGAGGAATCTTGCTGATAAGTCTGTGGAAAAGTTGCGGCAGTCTTCAAGCGTGGGAAGGCCTTCGCGAAGTGGCAGACGCCTCTTGCCCTCCTTACTAGGAACAAACGCTCCGACCTCAATCCCTACGTCGTGCAGGAGACGATTTTGATTGTCAAAGAAGTAAGTATCAAGTCCCGTCCACGGGTGCGGATAAAAGTTATGTAGTGCGCTTATGTTGTTAACGTTTGCTTTGAGTTCTAGCAGGCTGTCCAAAAGCTCTTCGGTAACGGTGGAGGCATTGAGTTGAATCTTGCGCTTGTGACTAAGCTCGGCGACTTGTTCAGCTGTAAAGCCGTCGTCTAGGCGGAGGGTTATCCCGTCCATGTCGTAGTGCGCAAAGTTTGTGGCGTTCACGTCTAGGATAATTTCAAAGCCGTTGATAACCGCCGTTGCTAAGATGTCCTCTAAGTCTTCTTGAAAAGTTTCAGCCGCTGACGTTTCGGGAATCTGCACGGAGGTAAACAGACGTTTAAAGCCCAGAGCCGCCGCCGTATCAATCAGCGACAGGTTTGCCTCGTGGTCATAGTCCAGCCCTGCATAAATCGATATTCCGTTCTGCATAACAAAATCTCCTTAAGGCTTTATAGTTTCGTTAATTCGTCTTAAGCGGTCGCGGAGCTTATCATTGGTCGCTTGCACGCACACCATCAGATTGCCGCGAACCTTGCCGATTTTAATCATTGCGGCAGTCGTTAACATGTTGAGAACCATTTTGGTAGCAGTGCCCGCCTTCATGCGTGTTGAACCTGTCAAAGCCTCCGCGCCAGTCACGGGAGTTATCGCAATGTCAACGACCTTAGCCAAAGCAGACTCTTCCACGCACGAGACGCCAACAGTTATCGCGCCGAGTTTCTTAGCAAAGTCGACGCCGCCCAAGACATAAGGCGTCCTGCCCGATGCCGTGATTCCAACGAGAACATCAGCCGCGCAGAAGTTCTTAGCAGTCAAATCCTCAGCGGCGAGATTGAAGTTATCCTCCGCGCCTTCGACAGCTTTAATCAATGCACCTTCGCCGCCCGCAATCAATCCTTGAACCATATCAGCCGCAACTCCGAACGTCGGCGGACATTCCGAGGCGTCAAGCACTCCGAGCCGACCTGAAGTCCCCGCGCCTATGTAAAACAATCTGCCGCCGCGTGAAAAGCTTTCAGCAATCACATCGACAGCTTGCGCGACTTTTGGCAAGACACCTTCGACAGCCGTCGCAACCTTTTTATCTTCGTCGTTAATAAGCTTAACCATTTCAAGCGTCGTGCACTCGTCGATGTGAGCTGTCGCGGGATTTACCTTCTCCGTTGTCAGTGTAGAAAAATTTTCCATGTCGTCACCTCAAGGGATAAAGATTAAGTCGGCAACTTCAGGATTGCCCTCGGCTATGTCCATTTTGAATCGGTGAAGCGGCGCGAAGATTGGCGAACCCTTCAACCTAAGCTGAAACCTAAGCATTGTGTGCGAATCACTTCCACGGACGGGAATTCGGGTCAAGACGTAGCTATTTGAATCGTTAGCGGCAAGTCCGTAGTCTTCGATGAAGCCTGCGCGGAATCCGACCTCTTTAGAAGTGTCCTCGGCGGCGAGAGTGTACTTGCCGTCGGGATAGGCTATGAACTTGGCTGGCTTCTTCAACGCCCATTCAATCGCTTGCTTGGAGCCGTAAATCTCATTCCAAAGCTTGTCGCCCTTAAGCGTGGTTAAGTCCTTATAAGTCATAGTGTGGCTTTCAAAGTCCATGTAACCACCCGCCTGCAATGCCCGCACGAAATCCCACGACAGATAATCCTTCCTGCCGATATGGTCAGTGACTATAAAGACCGTCGCCCGCATGTTGTACTTTTGCAGGAGCGGGAAGACGTTCTTATAAATGTCCTCGTGCCCGTCGTCGAAGGTCAGCACAATCGGCTTATCGGGCAGAGGCTTTCCCGTTTCCCAGGCATCAAGCAAATCATCAGGCGCAATAACATGATAGCCGTTGTCCACCAGATATTTTAACTGCGCCTCGAAGTCGGCAACCTTCAGCGTCGTCGGATTGGTATCGGTGTCGTTTACGCGGTGATAAACCAGAATCGGCACGCCGTCCGCCGCACGTGCAAATAACCAATAGACAAAGCCCGCCATCGCCATAAGGAGCACAACTATCACTATCAGAAGTTTCTTCATAAGCTCGCGCTCCTTTCAGTCAAATTTCATTTAGGGTAATATATAACAAGCGGCGGGCACTGTCAAGGAAATTCGCAATAGGAGTATGCCCGAAAACAACTTTACCGTCAGTCCAAACAAAATCGCCTTTCTTAACGAGCTTGTTGCCGATTATGGATAGCTCCTTGCCGTGAACGTCGATAACGCCGCCTTGAATAATAGATTTAACTTGAGTTTGATAGAACATGATTATTTCCCCACAATAGCGGCGGTGTAACCAGAATCCGGAAGGAGACAAAGCCGGTGATTTTATAATT
This sequence comes from Selenomonadaceae bacterium, assembly GCA_017534385.1. Taxonomy (GTDB): domain Bacteria; phylum Bacillota; class Negativicutes; order Selenomonadales; family Selenomonadaceae; genus Quinella. The sequence goes on along the minus strand of JAFWCT010000049.1, from coordinate 429 downwards.
GTTGGCTGGGCGTCAAATGGTCATGAATGGTTTTGCGCTCGTCAACTTTATCTCCGTTGGCGTCGTAAGTCCGTGACTGCTCGCTAGTGCAAGTATAAACGCCGTTGACGGTGTCGTAAAAGTAATCAACGATAGGGTAGTGTAAGATGGATTGTGTAATAAGGAGAGCACAATCTATTTTTGGATATGGGAGAGAAAAAAAGATAAAAAGGAAGAATCGAGACACACCCTGTAGAAGAACTGCACAAGCCATTATTATTATCTCTATCTTTTGAACGCGGTCAATCAGGGGTAGTGTAAAATGGATTGTGTAAGTAAGAGAGCACAATCCATTTTTTTGATATAGGAGAGAAAAAGAGATGAAAAGAAAGAAACGAGACACACCCGGCAGGAGAATTGCTCAAGCCATTATCGCCCAGTACAAGCCCC